>DASSAT010000263.1:0-2666 GCA_035699305.1 Fimbriiglobus sp.
GTGTGCCGTCTCTTGAAGAACGGCACACGGAGTGTGCCTACTACATTTTTCCGGCCGGCCTACGCGGTCGGCGCCGGCGGCTCGGGACTCAGCGCGGTCGGCACCGTCGGGTGCGCCGCCGGGTGCGCGTGGGTGCTGCCCGGCGGGGTGGTCGGCACGGCCGGCTCGACCTCCTGGCCTTCCAGCGCCTCCGCCAGCGCCTCCATGTCGGTCAGCGTCACGATAATGTGCGCCAGCCGCCGCTTGATCTGGAACGCGGTGCCCCGTGCCCGCGGCCGGATTCGCTTGAACATCGGGCCGTCGTCGATACGGCACTCGGTGATGACCAGGTCTTCGAGGTTGCGGCAGCCCTGGTCCTCGGCGTTGCCGACGGCGCTCTTGAGGACCGCCTCGATCAGCCGCGCCCCGCGGTTGGGCAGGAACCGCAGCGCCTCGATCGCCTCGTCCACGTTCTTGCCGCGGACCAGCTGCGCGAACGGCCGCATCTTGCGGGCGCCGGTGTCGGCGTACTTGTGCTTGGCTTTGTAGAACATCGCTTCCGGTCCTTACCTGGGGCCGGGCCCCGCGGCGGGCCGGGCTTTGCCGCCGGAGTGGCCGCGGAACGTCCGGGTCGGGCTGAACTCGCCGAGCTTGTGCCCGACCATGTCCTCGGTCACGTACACCTTCACGAACTGGCGGCCGTTGTGCACCAGGAACGTCGCCGCGACGAACTCGGGGACGATGGTGCAGTCCCGCGACCAGGTCTTGAGCGGGTCCTTGTTCGCCCCTTGCTTCTCGACCTTCGCCAACAGACGAAGATCGACGTAGGGGCCTTTCTTCAGCGAACGGCCCATGGCCTGCCACCCCGTTCCGTTGATCCGACCGCCAAGGCCGGACTGTTAGTAATGCGCCGACCGGTCCCGTCCGACCAGTGGTAATCTTCTCCCAAGCCCATCGATGGCAATCGACGGCCCCTCGTTCCCAAGCTCTGCTTGGGAACGCAGGTCGCGAAGCTCCGCTTCGCACGGGATGCCGGGCCGCAAGTTCCCGCGCGTCGTCGAGCGCCTCTCCTCTGTCAACCCGCCAAGCGGAGCTTGGCGAACTACGGTCCCAAGCAGAGCTTGGGAACGAGAGCGCAATCGACGGGCTTTAGCCCTGCTGGTGCGGGCCGGCCGGGCGGCGGCGAACGATCGCCTTGTTGCCCGGCTTGCGCTTACTGCGGGTCTTGCCGCCCTTGGCTGGCACACCGGTCGGCGACGACGGGTTGCGACCGCCGGCCGTCCGGCCCTCGCCGCCGCCCATCGGGTGGTCGGTCGGGTTCATGCTGGTGCCGCGGTTGTGCGGCTTGCGGCCCTTCCACCTGTTGCGGCCGGCCTTGCCCAGGCTGATGTTCATGTGGTCCGGGTTGGACACGCTGCCCAGCGTCGCCCGGCACTTCGACGACACCCGCCGCACCTCACCCGAGGGCATGGTCAGCTGCGCCCAGTCCTTCTCCCGGGCACTAAGCGTCGCCGAGCAACCCGCCGAGCGGCAAATCTGACCGCCGCGGCCGGGCATCAGTTCGATGTTGTGGACGGTCATCCCGAGGGGGACCTTCCACAGCGGCATGCAGTTGCCCAGCCGCGGCTCGACCGCGTCGGTGTCGCCGCTCATCACCTTGTCGCCGGCCTTGAGGCCGTCCGGCGAGAGGATGTACCGCTTCTCCTTCCCCTCGTCCTGGTATTGGACCAGGGCGATGCGGGCGCTGCGGCACGGGTCGTACTCGACCTGGAGGACGACCGCCTCGACGTGGTCTTTTTTGCGTTTGAAGTCGATCTTGCGGTACTTCCGCTTGTGGCCGCCGCCGCGGAACCGGGACGTGATGATCCCGTGGTGGTTCCGCCCGCCCTTGCGCGGCAGCGGTTCCAGCAGCGACTTCTCCGGCCGGTTCGCCTTCGGGAACGTGCAGTCCGAGAAGTCGGACACCGACGCGTCGCGGCGCCCGGCGGAGGTCGGCTTGTACTGGCGAACGCCCATGTCAGTATCCCTTCGCAAAGCCCGTCGATTGCAATCGACGGGCTTCTTAGAAGAACTCGATCCGGTCTTCCTCGTGCAGGCTGATCAAGGCCCGCTTCCAGGTGGGCCGCTCGCCCTCGACGTTGCGGAACCGGGTCTTCTTGCCCCGCCGGGTCATGGTCCGCACCGCCTCGACCCGCACGTTGAACAGGTCCTCGACGGCGTGCAGGATCTGCGTCTTGGTGGCCAGCGGGTTGACCATGAAGGCGTAGGTGTTGTACCGGGTGGACTGGTGCGTCCCCTTCTCCGTGACCAGCGGCCGCAGGATGATCTGGTACGGCTGCAATTCGACCCCCGGCTTGCCGTGGACGCACGGCTGGCGGGCGGCCAACTTCCGCAGGTACCGCTTCGGCCTCGGACGTGCTCGCATGACAGAACTCCTGCGCTCCCCGTCTCAAGCCCGTCGATTGCCATCGACGGGCTTTATTTTACCGGTCGTCGCTCGGCTTTCATGGACTTCAAGACGTCCAGCGCCGCCCGGGTCAAGAGCAGCCGCCGGTGCTTGAGCACCGTGTAGCAGTTGAACTCCGCCGCCGGCAGCACCTTGACCCCCTCGATGTTCCGCCCCGACAGGTACACGTTCGGGTCGTAGGCCGCGGTCCCGATCAGCACCGTGGTGTCCAGCAGGGTCA
>DASSAT010000264.1:0-11660 GCA_035699305.1 Fimbriiglobus sp.
CAGGACCGCAACCCGGTCGCCACTCCCCGGGAGGACCGCGTCCCCGCCGACCCGAAAGGGTTCGACGAAGCGGTCCGGCGGGAGGCGGCCCGGCGGGCGTTCCGGCTCGTCGCCCGGGACATCCGCGGCAGCCTCGACGAGAACCCCGACCATCTGAAGCAACTCCGCCGGTTCCTCCGCGAGGGGCAGATCACCGACACCGGCGACACCGCCTCGACCGCCCTACGCGGCGTGACGGACCGGTCGGTCTTCTTCCGCAAGGTCGGCGACCGCTGGTACGTCCAGGACCGCCAGCGGTCGGAGTCGGCATCGGCGAAGGAGAAATAGGGCACGACCTGCGTACAACAGTCCGGGACGACGAACGGCTCACCTCCCCGGACCACCGCCGATGGCCGCCGCAATCGACCTGCGAAGCGACACCGTCACGAAGCCGACGCCCGAGATGCGGGCGGCCATGTTCGCCGCCGAGGTCGGCGACGACGTGTACGGCGAAGACCCGTCCATCAACTCGCTCGAAGAGCATGTCGCCGACGCCCTGGGGACGGACGCGGCAATCTTCGTCCCGTCCGGGACGATGGCCAATCAGATCGCCGTCCGGCTGCACTGCCGGCCGGGGGACGAACTGCTCTCCGATGCGACCAGCCACGTCTACCTGTGGGAGGGCGGTGCCCCGGCGGCGCTCTCCGGCGTCACCACGCGCCTGATCGACGGCAAGTTCGGCGTGCTGACGGTCCGCGACCTGGAGGGGAAGCTCCACGCGCCCGACGACATCCACAGCCCGAACAGCCGGCTCGTCTGTCTGGAGAATACCCACAACCGCGGCGGCGGCCGGGTCTACCCGGTCGAGACGGTCCGCGAGGTGTCGGCGTGGGCGCGGCGGCACGGGCTGGCGATGCACCTCGACGGCGCCCGGCTCTGGAACGCGGTCGTCGCCTCCGGCGTGCCTGCGCGGGAGTGGTGCGGGCACTTCGACACCGTGTCCGTCTGCTTCAGCAAGGGGTTGGGGGCGCCGGTCGGGTCGGCGCTGGCCGGGCCGCGGGAGCTGATCCACCGGGCCAGACGGGTGCGGAAGCTCTACGGCGGGGCGATGCGACAAGCGGGGTTCCTGGCCGCGGCGTGCCGGTACGCGCTAGATCACCACGTCGAACGCCTGGCCGAGGACCACGCCAACGCGAAGCTCCTCGCCGCCGCGGTGGCCGACACGCCGGGGTTGACGCTGGCCCCGCCACAGGTCGAGACGAACCTGGTCTGGTTCGAGGTGGCCCCGGAAATCGGCACCGCCCGGCAGGTGGCCGGGCGGCTGCGGGAACACGGGGTGCTGGTCGCGGCGCTCGGGGAGACGGTCGTGCGGGCCTGCACGCATCTGGACGTCTCTCGGGCCGACTGCGAGCGGGCGGCCGAGGTCATCCGCCGCCACGCCGCGGCCGGGTGACTACTTCTTCTTTGGCTCCTTGACCTTCTTGAACTCCTCCGTCACGTCCTTCTCGCTCACGGTCACCAGGTCGTCGTCGGTCAGCTTCTTGATCGTCCTCGTATCCTTCTCCCCCTTCGACGGGCCGTCGTACTCGAAGGTAAGTAACTTGCCCTCGAGCTTCCAGGTGCCGGATACGTCGCGCTTCTTGTCCGCCCGCTCGATATGCACCTTGAGCTTGTTGCCCGTCTCGAACTGGATCGTCGCCACCAGCCCGGCCGGCAGGTCGCCCTTGCTGCTTTTGACCAGTTGCCACTTGCCCACCAACTTCTTCTCGGAGTCCTTCGGCTCCGGCACCTGCGCCAGGGCGGAGACGGAAACGGTCAGGGCGACGAGGGCGGCCAGGGAGGTCGTGAACCGGGACATGGGGGGTCTCGGGTGCGGGGGTCGGGACGGGGCCGGCTCGCGCGGCTACCCGCCAGGGATACTAGGCCCGTCCCGGCCCGTCGCCCAACGGCCGCGGTCCCAGGGAACTTGCTACTTCTCCTCCTTGTCCTTCTTCTCCTTGACCCGCTTGAACTCCTCCTTGATGTCGTCGGGGTCCACCGTCACCAGTTCCTCGTCGGTCAGCTTCTTGATGGTGAGGGTTTCCTTCTTCTTGCCGCCGTCGGGTTCCTCCATCTCGTAGTTGATCTTCTCGCCGTCCACCTTGTACTTGCCCTTGAGCGTAAACTTATCCCCGTCCTTCGGCTCGACGCGCAGGGTCATCGCCCCGTCCTTGGCGAACTCGACGACGAACTTCGTGTCCTTCGGGGTGTCGGCCCCGCTCTTGGTCATCTCCCACTTGCCGACGATCTTCTCGGCGTTGGTCTTCTTGTCGGCCCGGGGGATGGGGGCCGACAGGGCCGGGAGGGCCAACAGGGCGGTCCCCAGCAGACAGGCGGCGGTCGGACGCATGGGTCACCGGGTGTTGAAGGGCGATACGGCAGCGCTCACGGGATCATAGCCCGGGATGGGTCGGGCGGGCAACTCCCCGGGCGGCTGCTACACTAGAATCAGTCCCGCTCGGGCTGAAACTTCGCCTCGGAGATGGGTGCCATGCCGATCCCCCGCCGGTGGGCCGTCGTCCTTGCCCTGGCCGCGCTCGGCTGCGCCTCGCGGCTAACCGCCGCCGACGTGGCCCTGGTCAAGGCCGCCTCCGCCCAGTTCGACCACCTACGGACCGAGACGCTGCCCAACGGCCTGCGCGTCTACCTGCTGCCGGTCCCAGGCGCGCCGACCGTCACGACGATGGTCGCCTACAAGGTCGGGTCGGCCGACGAGGACCAGGACCAGACCGGGCTGGCGCACTACCTCGAACACCTGATGTTCAAGGGGACCGACAAGCTGATGCCCGGGGACATCGACCGGATCACCCAGCGCAACGGCGGGCGGAACAACGCCTACACCACCGAGGACATGACCGTCTACCACTTCGACTTCGCGGCCGACCGGTGGACGAAGGCACTGGGGATCGAGGCCGACCGGATGCGCAACGTCCGCATCGACCCGAAGCACGAGTTCCAGCAGGAAAAGGGTGCGGTCGTCGCGGAACTGAAAGGGAACGAGGATCGGCCGTGGACCTTGGAGTACGAGGCGATCCTGCCGCTGCTCTTCCCGCCGAAGTCGCCGTACGCGCACCCGGTCATCGGCGAGGAGCGGCACGTCCGGGCCGCCACCGCGGAGGTCATCAAGCGGTACTACGACAAGTGGTATCACCCGAACAACGCGGCCCTGATCATCGCCGGCGGGTTCGACCCGGACGAAGCGATGGCGCTCGTGACGAAGCTCTTCGGCCCCATCCCCCGGACCGACCTGCCCGACCGGAAAGCGGCGCCGCACGCGCACGAGCGCACGACGCAGGAGCGCACGGAGTTCCCGTCGAAGTTCGACGTGGCGCGGATGCTGGCCGGGTTCAACACCGTGAAGTCGGGCAACCCGGACGAGTACGTGCTCGACCTGATCGAGGACATCCTGGCCGGCGGCAAGACCTCGCGGCTGTACCGCCGGCTGGTCGAGCAGGAGCGGCTGGTCAACGCCGTGGGGGCCGGCAACTCGTCCGGCCGCTACCCCGGCTGGTTCGCGGTCAACGTCGAGATGCTCCAGGGCAAGGACCGGGCCAGGGCCGAGGCGATCGTCTTCGAGGAGCTGGAGAAGCTCGCCAAGGAGCCGGTGACGGACGCCGAACTGCGGCGGGTCAAGCGGGCGGCGCTGGCGTCGTTCATCTTCTCCCGCGAGAGCGTCCACAACCTCGCCGACCTAGTCTCTCGGACGGTCCTCCTCCACGACGTGGACTACCTGAAGACGTACCTGGATCGGCTCAACGCCGTCACCGCGGCCGACATCCGGCGCGTCGTGGCGAAATACCTGACAAAGCCGAAGTCGGCGGTGGTCTGGTCGGTGCCGGCGGAGGGGAAGGGCGGGTCTTCCCTGGGACCGCGGCCGTCCCGGCCGCTCTTGCTCCGCAGGTCAGGGGCGATCGACGACACCTCAGCTCACCTGCCAGGGGAAGCAAGAGCGGCCGGGACGGCCGCGGTCCCAGGGGAAAGCACCTTCTCCCTCAAGGACGCGAAGCGGGTCGTCCTGCCGAACGGTCTCACCCTGGTGATGCTGGAGAACCACCGCCTGCCGATCGTCGTGGCCGAGGCGTACCTCCGCGGCGTCCGGCTACGCGAACCGGCCGACAAGTCGGGCGTCGCCGCCCTCATGGGCAACATGCTCGACGAGGGCACCGCCACCCACACCGGGACCGAGATCGCTACCCTGATTGAGGACGCCGGCGGCAGCCTGTCGCTCGACTCAAGCGGCGGGTCGGTGCGGGTGCTGACCCCGGACACCGACCTGGGGCTGTCGCTCCTGTTCGACTCGCTTATCCACCCGAGCTTCCCGGCCAAGGAACTCGAACGTAAGCGCGACCAACTCCTGACCGAGATCGCCGAGCGCGAGAGACGGCCGCAAACGAGGGCCAGGCAGCTGTTCAACAAGCTCGTCTACGGCGACCACCCGTTCGGTCGGCCGACTGCCGGCAAGAAGGAAGTCGTCGAGAAGCTAACCCGCGACGATCTGAAGGCGTTCCACGCGAGCGCTTTCTCCCCGGACCGGGCCATCGTCGTCGTGGTCGGCGACTTTGCCGCCGCCGAGATGGCTGAGTCGGTCAAGAAGCTGACCGCCGGCTGGAAGAAGTCGGACGCCGGCCGGCTGAAGGTGATCTTACCGCCGTGGTCGAACGGGCCGGTGGTCAAGATCGTCCCCGACAAGACGGCGGCCCAGACGCACGTCTTCATCGGCCACCTCGGGATCACGCGGGACAACCCGGACTACTACACCCTGCTGGTGATGGACAACGTGCTCGGCACCGGGCCGGGGTTCACCGACCGGCTCTCGGCCAACCTGCGCGACCGGCAGGGGCTGGCGTACACCGTCACCGCCCAAATCACCGGCTCGGCCGGCGAGCAGCCGGGCACCTTCACCGGGTACATCGGCACCTTCCCGGACAAGTTCAACGTCGCCAAAGAAGGGTTCCTGGCCGAGATCGGCAAGATTCGCAACGAGCCGCCGACCCCGCGGGAGGTCGAGGACGCCAAGAAGTACCTGCTCGGCAGCCTGCCGTTCAAGCTGACGACCAGCGCCCGGGTGGCGTCCCAGTTGCTGGCCGCGGAGCGGTTCGGGCTGGGGTTCGACTTCCTGGAGGAGTACCGGCGGAAGGTGGCGGCGGTGACGCCGGCCGACGTTCAGGCGGCGGCGCGGAAGTACCTGCACCCGAACCGGCTGGTGATCGTCGCGGTCGGCCCGATCGGCGCCGACGGCAAGCCGTTGAAGTCCCCGACGAAGTAATGCCGAACGGGCCTGGACATCCCGACGTAGGAACGGGTAGACCCCCACCCGAGGCCGCGGCCATGAGTACTCTCCCCCGGCAGAAACCCGAGGCGACGGGCATGAACTCGACGCTCAAGTACACGATCCTGCCGCTGGTGCTGGTCGTGGTGGTGGTGTTCGGCATCACGCTCATCTCGCTGGGCGTGGGGGACCAGACGACGACCGAGCCGACCGGGGTCATGTACTCGCCGCCGCTGTACTTCACCCTCACCGAGATGGCCTACGACCCGTCGTCCGACCAGGTCGCCAAGCGGACGTTCCCCGGGTTCTACGAGCCGACCGGCGGCAAGCAGTTCCCGGTGTCGTACTGGTTCAACAATCCGCACCCGGTCCCGGTCCGGGTCGCCATCCTCAGCCGCAGTTGCACCCAGTGCAGCTCGGCCCGGCTGGCGATCGTCTCGTCCGATGCGATCCGGTCGGCCGCCGCCGCCCGCGCGGCCGTGGCCGGCGGGTTGGTAGTGCCGGACAGCCCGAACGGCCTGACGGCCCAGGAGACCGACGCGCTGTCCACCAGGCTGACGTGGCAGAACTTCGACTTGGAGCACCCGGACCAGTCGATCGAGGTCCCGCCGGGGTCGGCCGACAACCCGACCTGGGGCATCCTCCAGTTCGGCGTTCAGCTCGCGGTCGTCGGCCCGAAGCCGCTGTCCGTGAACGTCGGCCTGACCGCCGGGGACAACCCCCAGGCGCAGATGCCGTTCCACATGGTCCTGGTCGGGGTCAACCCGTTCGAGGTGGCTCCGAAGGCGATGTCGTTCGGCGACCTGCGGCAGGGGGCCGGCCCGGTCACCAAGGAGCTGATCTACTGGTCGGCGAGCCGCGGCCCGACCACCGACCCGCCGCTGCGGAAGCCAGCCATCACCGCCGGACCGGACTCGTTCCTGAAGGTCGGCGAACCGGTCGAGTTGCCGCCCGCGCAGGTCGAGCCGCTGGCCGTGCAACTGAGCGTCGAGGGGAAGGGCGGGCCGATCCGGGTCCGCGGGGCATACCGGGTCCCGGTGACGGTGTACCGCCACCTGCCGGACCAGAAGCCGGCCGAGCCGGACATCGGCCCGTTCGAGCGGCAGGTCGGCGTCTCCATGGACGGCACCCTGCACACGGTCGCGGTGCCGGTCACGGCGAACGTCCTCGGGCTGGTCGAGTTGGTCGATTCCCAGGTCGCCGACCTCCGGCACTTCAATGGCCGGGCCGGCGTCGAGAAGGCGTTCAACCTGGCGTCGGACCGGGCCGACCTGGTGCTGCGGCCGCTGCCCGACGAGTTCAAGCCGAAGGTGCTCCAGGCGACCCTCTCCGAGCCGCAGTCGGCGGGCGGCGCCCGGCGGCAGTGGACGCTGAAGGTCAGTCTCGGCGCCGGCGCCTGGGTCGGGTCGCTGCCGGCGGACAGCGTGGTCGTGCTGGAGGCGAAGACCACCGACGGCGTCCGCAAGGTCCGCATCCCGGTGAAGGGGGTCGCGTTCTCCGGGGCGAGGTGACGCTTCCTGGGACCGCGGCCGTCCCGGCCGCTCTTGCTGTACGGGCAGGGTCACTTGGGTGTTGCCACCGGCCCCCGACTTGCCCAGCAAGAGCGGCCGAGACGGCCGCGGTCCCGGGGGAAGTGGGGTCGGCGCACTCGGGCGGATCGGGTATGCATGACGGTTCAGGACTCCGTGCGCGCTTTCGGAGGGTTGACGCCATGACACGCCCCCCCGGCCGGCTGAACCCGTCTCCCCGTGGCGGTTGGGTGCTCCGCGCGGCTGCGGGAATGTTCGTTGTCGTCTGCCTGGTCGTCGCCACCGGCTTCATCTGGTCCAGGTACGGCCGCGACACCGACGCCCCACTCGCTGGCGATCCGCCGAAGCCGCAGACCCCCGCCATCGGGACGCCGCTCTTCGGCGCCTGGCCGAAGGAGCAGAAGCCGGAGTTGGTGCTGGTGCTCTCCGGCCAGACCTACGGCTACCTGTCGCCATGCGGGTGCAGCCGGCCGCAGAAGGGTGGGCTGGAGCGGCGGTACAACCTGATGCAGTCGCTCCGCGACCGGGGCTGGCCGGTCGTCGGCCTCGACCTCGGCGACATCTCCGCCCCGAAGGGCATCCACAAGCAGAACCTGCTCAAGTACCGCACGTCCATGAAGGCGCTGGCCACGATGGGCTACGCGGGGGTCGGCCTCGGCGAGTACGACTTCGCCGGCCAACTGTTCGAACTGCTGGCCGAGTACACCCTGAACAACCCCGGCAAGCCGCCGATCGTCCTGGCCGGCAACCTGGTCGGCGTCCAGCGCGACGGTCAGGGGAAGGTGGTCAAGGCGTTCACCCGGGAGGAGTACTTCCCCAGCGGCGGGGAGAAGTCCCGGCCGATGGTCGAGGCGGTCGAGGTGGTCGCTGCTCCCGGCCAGCCAACTCTCGGTGTGGTCGGTGTGGTCGGCCCCGAGGTGCTCGCCAAGGTCGAGAAGATCGACGGTCAGTTCGCCTTCCTGGAAAACGCCGAGTACCTGCCCAAGGCGCTGGCGGCGCTGGACGCCCACTCGCCCAAGCCCGAGCTGCGCGTCCTCCTCTACGCCGGCAAGCTGGACATGGCCAAGGTCATCGCCAAGCAGTTCCCGCAGTTCCGGGTCATCCTGTGCCAGTCCGACGACGCCGAGCCGCCCCAGTTCCCGACCGCCGTCAACGGCGGCAAGACGCTCATCGTCCAGGTCGGGCACAAGGGGCAGCACGTCGGCGTGGTCGGGGTGTTCAAGGCCGGTGGCGGGTACGACCTGAAGTACCAGCTGGTGACACTCGGCGAGGAGTACCTGACGCCAGACGACCCGGTCCAGGTGAAGAACAACAAGGTCCTCCAACTCCTGGAGGAGTACGCCCTGGAGGTGAAGCACCAGAACTTGCTGGCGAAGTTCCGCGAGCGGCCGCAGCAACACGCGGCCCAGGTCCAACTCCCGGACGCCAAGCTGACCTACGTCGGGACGGATGCGTGTAAGGCGTGTCACCCGAACGAGGCCAAACAGTACGCGACGACCAAGCACAGCCACGCCTACGACGCACTGGTGAAGGTTGCGAAGCGGCCGTCGAACCGGCAGTTCGACGGCGAGTGCGTGGTCTGCCACACCGTCGGGTTCGAGTACGTCGGCGGGTACGAGAACGCCGAGAAGACACCGCACCTCAAGAACGTCGGCTGCGAGAACTGCCACGGTCCCGGCTCCGGCCACGTCGCCCGGCCGGAGGACAAGCGGTTGCTGGCGCTGATGAGCCCGTGGAAGATGAAGCCGGACGACAAGCTGCCGGGGCTGGAGGTGATGAAGCGGATGGCCGCGACCCAGCCGATCGACCGCGGGGCGGTGAAGCTGGCGGGGAACCAGGCGCAGGTGGTGGATGCCGTCTCCCGCATGTGCATGAAATGCCACGACACGGAGAACGACCCGAAGTTCGACTTCTACGAGTACATGCCGAAGGTCTACCACAGCAACATGAAGCCGGCCGCCGGCCTACCCCTGGGTGCGGGTGCCCGCCCTCCCAAGGAGTGAGCTGCGAAACTCACAGCGTCGGACACGACTTGGGCGCTTGCTCGTCCGAAACGGCATCACGTTTCCCATGTCCCCGGCATCAGGGTTTGCGCAATCGTACTGATCTCAACGTTTTCGGTCCCGCATACGTAGTGGCATGACTGTTGCAGGAAACACCTCGGATCAGATGCCGGCCTGGCTCGGTCTTGTAGGGTGGGTCGAGTCTTCGAGACCCACCCTACAAGACCGAGCCAGGCCGAGCATCCCAAATGAGCAATACTGGCTGAAGAACAGACTGCGTGAGTGACACCATGCTTGCCAAGGGAGCCGTATGCGAACCGTGTCAGGTGCCCAGGTCGGGTCGTGCGTCACCTCCGAGAGCGGTCGCTGGTACGTGAGCGTTCCGTGGGAGCAGGCCGACAACCTGCGGAGCCGGTTGACGCGGCGGGGTTGTCCGTCCACCGTCTGCCTGGACCCGCTCGCCCGCAGTGCCCGGCTCGAACTGTGGCCGGGGGTCTCGCCGGATCAGGTCGCTGCCGAACTGGAAATGGGTTAACCGTGGGAACGTCAGACGACGACTTCGCCGCCCGCTTCGTGACGCTGTACGCCGCGGGGCCGGGCGGCTGCTACGGGGTCCGGCTGTCGGCCCCCGGGATCGATCCGGTGGTGATCGGCCGGACCGCGAACCCGGCGGTCGCCCGCGAGTGGGTGGTCGCCGCCCGCCGGTTCGTGGCGGCTGTCCGGGAGCAGAAAGTGACGGACGCCTTGACCGAACCGCCGGAGTCGCCTACGGGTGGTAATGGGGGTCGGTTGGTGGAGCTCCCGGGCTGAGTGGGCGACAGCCGGGGGCAGCCAGCCGGCCCTCACCTTTTTCCCGTCATGAGACCCGCACGCCGAGGTCCTTCAGTTGCCGCGGATCGACCGGGGCCGGTGCTCCGGTCATCAGGTCGCGCGCCCGCTGGTTCTTCGGGAACGCGATCACGTCGCGGATGTTGGTCGTCCCGCCCAGGATCATGCACAGCCGGTCCAGCCCCAGCGCGATGCCGCCGTGCGGCGGGGCGCCGCTCTTGAGCGCGTCGAGCAGGAACCCGAACCGCCCCTTCGCGTCCTCCGGCGACATGCCGAGCATGGCGAACACCCGCGACTGCACGTCCTCGCGATGAATTCGGATACTGCCGCCGCCGACCTCGTAGCCGTTGAGTACCAGGTCGTAAGCCTTGGCGCGGACCTTCCCCGGGTCGGACTCCAGGTGCGGCAGATCCTCGTCCATCGGCGACGTGAACGGATGGTGCAGGGCCGCCCACCGCTTCTCCTCGTCGTCGTACAGGAACATCGGGAAGTCGATCACCCAGAGCAGCCGGAAGTGCTCCGGCTTGGTGGCGAACGGCCGCGGCGGGCGCTTCTCCTTCTTGGCCCGCTCCTCCTCCGCGGCGTCGTACTCGGCCTTCTCCTCCCACCAGTTGCGGTAGAGCTTCAGTTTCGCCCCGAGGTAGGTCCGCAGCCCGCCCAGCGCGTCCGCGACGACGGCCTCCTTGTCGGCCACGAACAGCAGCAGGTCGTTCGGCTCGACGCCCAACCGCTCCTTCAGGCGGGCCTTGACCGCGTCCGGGAAGAGCTTCTCGATGGAGCCGGTGAACTTGTCCCCCTCGTACTTCATCCAGGCGAGGCCGCGGCCCTTGAACGTCTCGACCACCTTGTACAACTCGCCCCCCTGTTTCAAGGCCGTGTTGCTGAAGCTGGTCGCGGCCCCCTTCGCGTTGATCGCCCGGACTACGCCGCCGGCCGCGACCGTGTCCGTGAACACCTTGAACTCGGATTCGCCGATGACGTCCGTGACATCCACGATCTCCAGCCCGAAACGCAGGTCCGGCTTGTCGCTGCCGTACCGCGCCATCGCCTCGGCGTAGGCCATCCGCGGGACCGGCAGCGAGACCTTGACCCCGTGGCACGTCTCGATCAACTCCGCCATCAGCCCCTCGATGAGCGACAGCACGTCGTCGCGCTCGACGAAGGACATCTCCAGGTCGAGCTGAGTGAACTCCGGCTGGCGGTCGGCCCGCAGGTCCTCGTCGCGCAGGCACCTGGCGATCTGGAAGTACCGGTCGTACCCGGCGACCATGAGGAGCTGCTTGTAGAGCTGCGGCGACTGCGGCAGGGCGAAGAACTCGCCCGGGAAGAGCCGGCTCGGGACGAGGTAATCGCGGGCGCCCTCCGGTGTGCTCTTGCCCAGGAGCGGCGTCTCGACTTCGAGGAAGCCGCGGGCGTCCAAGTGATCGCGGATCACCTTGCAGACGCGGTGCCGTAGTGCGAGGACGCGCTGGAGCGACCGCCGCCGCAGGTCCAGGTAGCGGTACTGGAGCCGCAGTTCCTCGTTGGCCAGTTCTTCGTCGGGGAATTCGGTGACGCCGAACGGCAGCGGTGGGCAGGCGTTGAGCACTTGCAGCCTGTTCGCCTTCAGCTCGACCATCCCGGTCGGGATGTCGGTGCGCGCCTTGCCCGGCAGCCGGTTGCGGACGGTGCCCGTCACCGAGATGCAGGTCTCCCGGCCGAGCTTGTTGGCGGCGGCGAACAGGTCCGCATCGTCGGCCTCGAACACCACCTGGGTGAACCCGTAGCGGTCGCGCAGGTCGATGAACACCTGGTCGTTGTAGTTCCGGTGGGTGAGCACCCACCCGTTGAGGGTGGCTGATTGGCCGACGTGAGACTCGCGCATATCGCCGCAGGTGTGCGTCCGCTGCCATTCCGCCATGAGGGTTCCCCGGTGTGCGTACCCGACCGTCGATAACGGTTGTGATTATACAGACCGGGGAAGGGCGGGCCGGGTTCGAAGCGATGGCACGCGGATGACGCGGATTTCAGCGC
>DASSAT010000265.1:0-9394 GCA_035699305.1 Fimbriiglobus sp.
TCGACTGACAGAAGCGACTCGCGGTACAGGGCACGAAGGAAATCCTCCGCATCCGAATCTCCCTTGCGATTGTTGCACTGCCGACAAGCAGCTACCACATTTCGGTAACTATTGTTGCCCGCTGGCCGCGACAACACATGCTCGATAACGTGATTGTCGGCGGTCAACGAGCGAAGACAGTAAAAACAGCTGTGACCTTCACGGAGGAGGATCAATGCCCGGTTCTCATCCATCGCGAAGAAGTCCATTTCTTCCAGATTGACCGACGCTGGAACCACTGGTGCAGTAGCCAGCCCGGGAATCTCGGACGGCAAGCGCAGTCGCACTCGCGTCCCATTCTGCTCCACGGTGACGACTTCGAGACATCCCTTCTCTTGAAGAGTGCGGAGTTTCGCGTAGCAGACTTCCATCGAGATCGGCTGCCTCTTATAGCGATAACTTGCGGCAATTCTCGCACGGGCTGATTTGAAGCCGATTACGACTTCTTCCTTGCCGACAAACCGACTATGGCGGAATACATACATGTAGATTGCTTGCTCGTACACGTCGAGCTTTGGCGCAAGGTAGTCTTGGAAATCCGTCAAGAATGCGATCACGTCCAACATGGCGAACTCCCGATTCTGCAGCCTAACGCCCCAGCTCACCTGCCGGGTGCCATGCCCACGGTATTGCGTGAGCATGCTTCCCCGCGACCGGTAGCCCCGGCCATGCCCACGCAAAGCCGCGGGCATGGCACCCGAATGCATCCGGTGGGTCGGCGCGTCCAGAGCGACGCTTGACCCACCCTACACAACTCGCCAGCGGTCTCGGTAGGTGCGCTTGGTTGTTAGGCAACACCACTCGCCCAGTCCAAGAACACCTCCAACAACCGGACGAGTTGCGTCTCGTCCCCGGCTCCCTGCCATACCCCATCCAGGACCGTGCAGTGGAACCAGCGGGGTTGGTCCGGGTGATCGCTGGCTCCAACTCCCACGGCCACTGGTGTGAACGGTCGGTCCTCCAGAACGGTGCCGGCCAAGTCGATCTTGACTCGCCAGCCGGGGTTGTCGAGCGTTTCGATGAGGACCCCGTACTGATGCTCCCAGTCGCCGTCGCACTGCGCCGCGTACCACTGCTGGAGTCGGGGCAGCACGTCCATCCGCACCTCCTCCGTACCACTTAACGATTGATTAGCCTGCGAACCGTTTTGCCGGCTGACCCACTCAGCCAGCGAGCGGAGGACGTGAGTCCCCCGAGTGGAGCGCCCGGGAGTTCGCAGTCCACTCGGGGGACTCACGTCCCCCGCTCGCTGTGTTCGTCCTCGGTTGCGATCCCTTCGGCCAGGTCAACTTCCGGACGCCGCTCCGGTCGGGTGCGGCAGCCGGTTAGGCGAAACCAATTCACCCCCGCAGCAGCCGCTCGTATTCGCTGTGATGGCCCACCCAGAACCACACCAGCCCCTCGGTCCGGTCCCGGGCCAACGCCCGGTAGTGCAGTCCGACCCGGGCCGACCAGAACGACCCGATCCGCTTGAGCCGCAGCGACGGGTGGTGCGGATCGGCCCGCAACAGCCCGAAGTTCTTGTCGGCCAACTCCCGCACCGCGTCCGGCAGGTGCCGGTAGCAGTACCAGAACCCTGGCGTGGCGAAGTGGTTCATAGCGGGGAGCAGCGGCCGGCGTCGAAGTCGGCATCCGCCTGTCGCCCGGCCGCGTCCAGCCGCCCGGCCGCAACGTCCGCCTCGATCCGGCGGTCCCACGCATCAGCCAGGAACTCCTCGAACCACCGCGCGAACGCATCCAGATCAGCCGGCGGCAGGTGGGCCACGGCGGCTTCAAGGTCTTGCAGGCTCATGGCCCCCTCCAACATGAGTGTGACGCCAGTTGCATCGCCAGATCAGGTGCGGACCTCCACAGCGTCCCCAGCCCGGATGCCGCTCAGGGCGGCCAGGACCCCTGGGATGAGCGGCACCAGATCGGCGAGGCGGTTGCTCGGGGCCACCATCACCACGACCGCCACGCCGAATGCCGCCAGGTTCTGTTGGTGGCGGAGGCTCTGGTCCACCGTGAGCAACACCTCGAAACCCGACCCGGCCATCAGGGCGAGCAACTCGCCGTTCTTCTTCCCGGCCCAGCCCAACTCCCGGATCGTGCGAACATCGTGCCCCGGCAACTCCCGACGCAGCGGTCGGGGGACGCACTCGTCAAGCAGAATGCGCATGGGCCACCAGCAGATCGTTCGCCTGCCCCAATGCCGCGACCGCCTGCTCGCGGGTGACGGTGGGGAAGTGATCCAGGAACTCCTCCAGCGTGTCGCCCGCGCCCAGGTAATCGAACAGCGTGCGGACGGGTACCCGGGTACCGACGAAAACGGGCGTACCGCCGAGGATGTCCGGGTCGCTGTGAACGACGGGCGGAACTGTGGTCATGGCCGCACCTCCTGTCACGATTGTACCTGCGAAAGCGCCGCTGCCTGACCCCGACAGAGCCGGACCACCTGCGCGGTCAACTCCCGGACGGGGCCGGCTGGGGCTGGCTGCCGGCCGTGCCGTCGAGGGCTTTCGCCGACGAACCGGGCTGCGACGACCGCGGCCCCGTGGGCGGGGCGCCGTTCGGCGTGCTCGGTGCCAGCGTCGTCGGGACGCGGGTGAACCCGGGCAGGTGCGTCACCTGCCGGCGGTAGTACCACCGCACCGCGGCCAGCCCGCCCAGCACCGCCGCCAGCCCAACCACCCCCGGCAATGCCGCGGCCGCCGCCTGCGCCGTCGGCTGCGGCCACCCGGCCGCCAGCACCGCGACCACCACCCCCGCCGCCCCGAGCACCGGGCCGATCAGCCCCGGCCGCAGCCGCGACACCGCCAGGCCCAGCACCAGCGCCGCCAGCGAGCACACCGCCGCGAACCGCACCCGGCTGAACCGGTACAGCATCACCGGGCCGAGGGCCGGCTGAACCGCCGTCAGCGCGTCGCCGGACGGGGCGCCGGCCGCGGTCGGCTCGCCGTCGGCGTCCGGGTCGGTGCCGTCGGCCATCCACCGGTCGAGTTCCTCCGTCGAAGCCGCCGCTACCGGGGCCGGCACCCCGCGCCGGATCCCCCAGCGCACGTCCGGCTGGAGGTCGTGGCCAGGGAGCAGCGGCACCACGCCCGCCGGCAACACCACCTGCCACCGGGCCGGCGAGCGGAACGTCGCGCCCGGCAACCGCGGCGGGGCGATCGTCCGCTCCCCGAGGACACCGGACCGGGTCGTCGGCAGCAGGTAGCGCACGTCGAGCAGCACCGACCGGCCGGCCTGCGGCCCCGGGGCCGGCACCCGCACGACGCGCGGCTCGACCGCGAGCGCCGCCGGGTCCACGCGCTTGCCGTCCACCCGCACGTCCGCCGCCACGCCCGCCGGCAGTTCGATGTCCACCCCGGCCGGCGACCACCGCCGCAGGCGGAACCGACTCCGCACCGCCACCATCCCGTCGTCCGCTTGCCACGCCTGCACCAGCGCCCGCTCGACCTCGGCAGCCGGCGCCGCCCCGTCGGTCGGCTCGCTCAGTTCCAGCGTCAGCGACAGCGCCGGGGTGCCGGCGGCGGTCCCGGCCAGGGTCAGGCACGGCAGCGCGTCCCGGTCGGGGACCGGCTCCGGCGGTAACTCGCGCCACGGGCCGTCGAACCGCGCCACCCGCCGCCCGGACCCGCCGGCAAACACCCGCACCGTCGCCTCGACCTTGGTGGCGTCGGTCGGCCAGAGCAGCCCCACCGGCACCCGGGCCGGGGCCGACGACGGCGCCGGCAGCGCGTACGTCACCGACAGGGTGAACTCGCGCGCCCCGTCGGCCGGCGGCCGCAGCGTCCATTCGCCGGGGCCGTTCGGGTCCACCGGCAGCCCGCCCCGCGCCGACCGCAGCCCGACCACCCCCGCCGGGCCGCGGAGCTTGATCGGCTTCCCCTCGCCCTCGGCGGCGCGGAAGCGGACCGTCTGCGTGACGGTCAACTGGCCGCCGCCCAGCGCGACCTCGGCCCGCAGGTCGGCGGTCAACTCGGGGCGGTACGGCTGCCAGGTCAGCTGGGCCCGCGCGACCCCGTGCTCGAACTGGCCGGCCACCGCGGTCACGGCCGCCGACGGGCGGGCCGACGGGTTGGCCGGCTTCAACGTCTGCATCGTGCCGTCCGACCCGGTCGCCGTCCCCCTCACCTCCCACCCGTCGGAGACGCTGGCGGTCAGCTTCGCCCCGGACTCCTCCGCCCGGAAGCGCGGCAGCGGGACCGTCGCCTCTCGGTCGTTCACCGGGTCGGGCAGCGGGTACGCGGCCGACAGCGTCAACAGGAACACCGCCTTCTGCGGGGCGATCAGCCGGACCGCGTACCGCCGGCCGGTCGGGCCGGTCCCGACCTCCACGACCCCCGCGACCAACTCCAGCGGCCCGGCCTCCAGCGACTGCCACCCGGCCGGGACCTCGACCACCACCTGATCGACCTCGGTCCGCACCGGCGTGACCGCCGCCTCCACCTCCAGCCGCCACCCGGTCTCGGTCCGGCGAAGGGCGTAGGTCGGCTGCACCCGGGTGTACGTCCGGGCCGGGTCCGCCCGAACCGTCAGCAGCGGCCGCGGCGGCGCCTGGAGCGCCGGGCCGACGGCGGTGAACTTGAACACCGCGGCCAGGTTCTCCTCCGGCAGCGGCGCGTCCTGTCGGCGGATGTCGGCGGCCGGGTCAAACGACAGCCGCACGTTCGGTGGCGCGTAGACCCTGATGGAACCGGTCAGCCGGCCGGCGGTCGGCACGGCGAACGGGCCGACCGGGAACGGCGATGAACTCTTGGCGCCGTCAGGCTTCGACCGCGGCTGGCGGACGGTGACGGTCAGGTCCCAGTCCGAACCGCCGAGGTCGGGTGGGTGGAACGTCCAGTTGGTCCGGGTCGGGTCGGCCGGTCGGGTCAGGCCGGGGGCCGCGGCCGTGAGTGGGGGTTCGGCGGCCGGGTCACGCGGGGCGACGGGGGCGGCCCGGCGGGCCTCGACGTCGGCGCCCGGCGGCAGCACCAGCGCCCACTCCCGGGCCGGGCCGCGCAGCCGCACCGTGGCGGTCGTCTCCACTTGGGTCTCGCCCACCCGCACCGCCGCCTCGACCTCCGCGGTCAGCGCCGCCGGGGGCGTCATCGGCGCGGCGGTCGGCGGCTGCCAGGCGACTGCCAGCAGTTCCGCCGGGCCGAGCGGGTACTTGGCCAGCGCCGCCACGGGTTCGGTGGTCCTCTTCGGCTCGCCGCCCCGGTCGGCGGCGGTGCGGACGCCGACCGTCGCCTGCTTGACTCCCGCCGGCGCGGCCAACTCCAGGGTAGTGATGGCGGCCCTCGGCAGCCCGATCTCGAACCCGACCTCGGCCGTGCCCCCGCGCGGCCCGACTGGCGCCTCGACGGTGAGCACCAGAGTGTGCTCCCCGGGCGCCGCGATCAACGCGGTCAGCCCGTCGTCCCCGGCCGCCAGCGCCGGCAACTTGTCGCCGTCGAGCGTCGCCGAGAGCGGGAACGCCTTCTGACCGCCGAGGGACACGGCGGCCTTCGGCGCAGTGGTGCGGAACGAGTACGTCAGGGTCAGGGCGGCGACGGTCCGGTCGCCGCGAGGCTCAACCTTGCCGGCCACCCGGCAGGCGCTCGGGGCCAGCGGCCGCGGGCTGTCCTGGAGCTTCTTGAACTGCTCGGCCTGCTCGACGAGCGCCTTGTACTCTTGCGGTGACAGGTACACGCCTTCAATGGGCGGGTTGGCGTCGTCGGGGCTTTTGGTGAGGAAGACGACGGTGCCGTCGGGGAGCTTGACGGCGGATGCCTTCGGAGGCTCGGTCGGCCGGGCGACGGCGAGGACGGCGAGCAGCACCCCGACCGCTCCCGCGAACCGGCGGGCGGCGCGGGGCCGGGGCAGTCGCGGCGGGACCGGCATGGCCGACGTGACCTCGGGCCGACGGGCGGCGAACCGTATCAGTATACCCGGCCGTGCCGACCGCCCCCGGCGGCAAAGGCGGAATCCGCTTCCCCGCCCCCGCGGCCTGCCCGGTCGGATCAGCTTTGCCTAGTTTCCGGCCAGCGCTATGGTAACAACGCGGCCCAAATCAAGCCGTCTGTCCGGCACACCCGATGCAGCTAGAACGACACCGCGCCAGGAGAGTTGATTCCGATGACCACCGCCGAGAGCGATACCGGGACCGAGGTCCGCGTTATCACCGAGCCGTCGGTCTATGTGCTCGGCCGTCAGACGGTCAACGACACCGAGTTGGACCGCTTCCTGGCCGATCATGGGGTGAGCTGGGAGACCGACAGCGAGGTAGCCGGCGAGGTCATCACCGAGACGGCGGGCCGGGTCTGCTACATGTCGTTCGCAAAGCCGCGGCCCGGCGGCAACTCAGCGTACCTGACCCACATCAAGGAAGTCGGCCACGGATCGGTGCTGGAACACGCGGTCTGGAACTTTCTGATCACCGGCATCTCGCGCTCATTAAGCCACGAACTCGTCCGGCATCGAGCCGGGTGGGCCTTCAGCCAGCTGAGTCAGCGGTACGTCGATGAGTCGGTGGCGGAGTACGTCGAGCCGGACGTGATCGCCCGCGACCCGGAGTTGCACGCCGTCTGGCTGGACGCGGTCACGCACTCCCATGCGGCCTACGTCCGGCTGGCCGAGTTACTCAACAAGAAGCTGGCCGACCCGCAGGCCGCGGCCGCCGCGATGCTGCCGCCGGACGCCGACCGCACCACCCGCCGCAAGGCCGCCCGCCAGGCCGCCCGCAGCGTGTTGCCGAACGCCACCGAGACGAAGATCACTGTGACAGCCAACGCGCGCGCCCTGCGGCACTTCCTGGAGCAGCGCGGCAGCGTCTTCGCCGAGCCGGAGATCCGCAAGCTCGCCAACAAGATGCTCGACATCTTGCAAGCCGAGGCGCCCAACCTCTTCTGCGACTACCAGAAGGTGCCGCTGCCCGACGGCACGTTCGACCTCCAGACGCCGTTCAAGAAGGTGTAATGTGGTCCCGTCACTCCGTGACCGGACGGTCCGGTTGCGGAGCAACCGGTCCACAGTGACGCCTCGCGGCGAACCCCGCGGGTCGCTACAATCCGCCTCGTCCCCTCCCCCCACGAGGCCCACCAATGCCCCGCCTGCTCCCCGCGCTCGTGCTGCTCCTGACCGCCGCTTCGGTCCGCGCCGCCGACCCGCCGGCCGACTTCTTCTTCAAGCCCAACGACCGCATCGTTTTCCTCGGCGACAGTATCACCGAACAGTTTCAATACTCCACGTACCTCGAACTGTACCTGACCACCCGGTTCCCGAAGGCGAACTTCACCTTCCTCAACGCCGGCATCAGCGGCGACACCGCCCACGGCGGCGCCGGCCGGTTCCAGGCCCACGTCCTCGCCGACAAGCCCACCGCCGTCACCATCAACTTCGGCATGAACGACGCCGGCTACGGCGAGTTCCGGCCCGACGCCGCCAAGCGCTACGTCGAGAAGACCGCCGCTATGCTCGACGCCGCGAAGAAGGCCGGCGTGCGCGTCGCGCTGATGTCCCCGAACGCGGTGGACTGGCGCGTCAACGACAAGTTCAAGCTCTACGTCGAGACGCAGAAGCGGTTCTACGCGCCGCTGAAGGCGCTGGCGCAGGAAGAGGGGGTGCCCTTCGTGGACCAGTACGCGGCCACCCGCGCCGCGATCGAGAAGTTGGCCCAAGACGACCCGAAGGCCGCCAAGGTCCGGCCGTTCCCCGACGGGGTCCACACCGCGCCGGCGGGCGCCCTCCTGATGGCCCACACGATCCTCGTCGGGCTGAAGGCCCCGGCCGCGGTCAGCGGCGTGGACGTGGACGCGAAGACCGGCGAGACCGACACCGCCGGCTGCCGCGTCGATGACCTGACCGCCACCCCCTACGGCGTCGCGTTCACCCGCACTGACGAGGCGCTGCCGATGCCGATGCAGAAGGACTGGCTACCGGTTCTGCCGTACACCGACGAGCTGACCGACCTGAACTGGTACGGGCTGAAGGTCACGGGCCTGAGGGACGGCGACTACGCCGTGGTCATCGACGGCGTCGAGGTCGGCAAGGTGCCGGCGAAGAAGCTCGCCGCCGGGGTCAACCTCGGCAACGTCTCCTACGGCCCGGTGTTCGACCAGGCGAACAAGGTGCTGGCCGCGATCAACGCCAAGAACCAGATCGTCCACCAGCGGTTCCGCGGCGTGACTCTGTTCAACCTGCCGAGTTGGCTGGGCGACCTGCGCCAGTCCGTGGACGAGCGCAAGGCGAAGGAGCGGGCGCGGCTGATGCCGAAGATCGAGGCTGCCCAGATCGAGGTCTACAAGCTGGCGCAACCGAAGCCGCACAAGTTCGAGGTGCGGGCGGTGAAGTGAGAGCGGCCGGGGAGGGCGGGCGGTGCTTCGGCTCGACGGGCATGCCGGTGAGGTCCGCGCGGTGGCGTTCACCCCCGCCGGCCGGGTCGTCTCCGGCGGGGCCGACAAGACGGTCCGCGTCTGGGACCCGGCGAGCGGGACGTGCGTGACGGCGACGAGGGCGAAGGCCCCGGTGTACGCGGTGGCCGTAGCGCCGGACGGCTCGGCCGTCGCGTTCGCCGGCCGGACCCCGCCGCGGACGCCGGTCAACGTCGTCACGCGGATTGACCCCGCGACGGGTGCCGTCAAGGGCCGGCACGAGCTTCGGACCGAAGATGACGTGGTGCGGTTCGACCGGGCCACCTTCGAGGTGACCCGCACCCGCGAACCCGTGCCGCGGTCGATCTGGGCGCTGTCGTACTCGGCGGACGGGCAGTTCCTGGCCGCCGCGTACCGCAAGCCGGGCGGCGGGAACATCCCGGTCGGGGCCGGCGGCCACGTTTGGCGATGGGACGACCCGACCGGTCGCCCCCTCCCCCGGAACGACATCTACAGCGTCCAGTGCGCCCCGGACGGGGTCGCCCTGGCCGTGACCGCCGAGTCGCGGGTCCTCTTCTACGAGGCACCGGACCAACTCGATTCCCCGGTCGAGTACCCGCTCCAGTGCTCCTGGGCCGCGGGGGTCGCGTTAGCCCCGCACGGGGAGACCGCCGTGGTCGCGGCCGGCAGCTTCCTCCACTGCGTCGGCACGACGCAATCCCGCAAGCTGTGGAAGGTCAAGACCGGGCTGCGGACCCTCAATGCGGTCGCCGTGTCGCCGGACGGGCGGGTCGTGATCGCCGGGGGTAGTCCGAAGGCGGTCGAGGTGTACGATGCCGCGACCGGGGCCAAGCTGGCGGCCTACGACTTTGGGGTCGGCAGCGTTCACGGAGTGGCGTTCGCCCCGGACGGGCTGACCTTCGCCGTCGCCGGGTACGACGGGCTGATCGTGTGCGACACGGCGTTCGGCTGATGCCGAGGTTCGCTCTCGCCTTTCGGCCGGGCAGGCGTTAGAATCCACGCATCGCCGCCGGGCC
>DASSAT010000266.1:0-3385 GCA_035699305.1 Fimbriiglobus sp.
GAAACTGCGGGCGGACGTGGACAAGAACCAGTCCTACGACTTCGAGCGCCGCGACCGGCGTGAGGCCCAGTGCAAGCAGATCGAGGAGACGTTGAAGGAGCTTCAGAAGGGCTTACAGGACTGCCGGGAGAAGCTGGCCCGGCTGGAGGGCCAGACCGCTCCACCGGCCCCAGTGGCGCCGAAGAAGAAGAACCCGAGACCGGCGCCGAAACACGACCCGGAGGAGGCACCGATGCCGACGAAGTCGGCCCCGCCGATCCCGCCGTCGAAGGGAGATGACTGACCGGCAGACGGCGACAGCGATGAATACGTCACGCGGCCCGGCCACGTTGGTCGGGCTGCGTTTTTATCACGGGTCATGGATATCCGTCAGAGCCCGGAGCGTCAGCGACGGGGTTACCCCACGCCGTCGCTGACGCTCCGGGCTCTGACCGGCGTTGCCCGAACCTCCGGTCCGCAACTTCGTCTGCGGCTGACTCGGCGTGCTATATGTTCCCTACTGGAGAATCGTGCTCGCCGTCGGGACGACGATTGTTTCAGACGAGGCTTGACCAGTGAACGACCAGCCATCATCGCTTACCGCTGACCGAGCTGAATCACTTGGTCAATTGGTCTCGGAGCACTCCATTTCGGTGTTTCAACTCGTAGTCGGTGTAATTCTTTTCACCGCCCTTGGGGCGCTCGGCGCCTACTGGTTGTTCCAAGGGCTGACACACTCCGGCAAGCCGGACGGGCACTCGGGCTATGACATGGTGAAGTGGCTGGGCGCGGCAATCCTTGTTGTTGATGTCGCCCTGATTGCCCGGGCGGTTGTCGGCTTCAGTCGCCGGATCGAGTTGTACCGGGACGGCTTCGTGTCGTATTCCTTCGGCGGGCCTGAGGCCTTCCGATGGTCCGACATCGAGTCGGTCCACCAGAGGAGCGTGGTGTACTCGGTCAACTTCGCTCCCGTGGCAAAGTTCCAGTCATTCACGGTGCGCCGTAAGGATGGGAAGCGGATCGACCTGAACAGCAACTTGGAGGGCGTGAGCAAACTCGGCAAGGTGGTCCTTAGCGAGACGTACGCGGTCTTGGCCCCTCGCTGCCAGAAGCGATTGGAACAGGGCGAAGAAGTACCGTTCGGCGCCGTATCGATTTCCGCAGCGGGGCTGAAGTTGCGAAGATGCTTACTCCCCTGGGCCGATTTCACAGGGGTGGACTTTTCGGACGGTCAGATGCGCGTCCGAGGTCGGAAGGGATGGACTTGGTGCCGTGTACCGGTCAAGCGCATGGCTAACCTGCACGTCCTGCTCAGCCTCATCGGTGACCGTCAGCCGCATTGACCTAGACGGTCCCGGCCCGCCGCGTGCCGTCTCCTGGGCGGGTCGGATGTTCGCCCCGTCGTCGTGTAGAATGCCTCCACGATGGAGCGGCTCAACAAGTTCCTGGACCTGCGTTCCCAAGCGGAGCTTGGGAACGAGGGAAGAAGGGGGACGAATAGCCCCGACTCGGAGAGTCGGGCTACGGTGCCCGACTCTCCGAGTCGGGGACGCCGAGTTCGGAGCGGGTCAGCAGTATGTCGAAGTGGGCGTCCGACCGCAGGTCGTCGGCGGTCATTCGCGTCAGGCCGCCGGTGTCCTCGATCCGGTGGACATGAAACCCGAGGCCGTGGAGGAAGGTGACGAACCCCTCCGGGTCGGACCCGGCCGTCCGCATCTGGATCGGGCTGTACTCCATGACGATCACGATCCGGTCGTTCTCCCTCAGTAGCCGCTCCATGCCCCGGACGATCAGCGGCTCCGCGCCCTCGGCATCGACCTTCAGGAAGTCGATCCGGCAGTCGTCGCCCTGAAGGAACTCGTCGAGCGACACCTTGGGGACGGTCACTTCCCGCTGGTCGTCGTGGAGGTAGTCCAGGAACGGCCGGTCGATCTGCCCGAGACTGCTGTTCCCGAGATACCGCTCCCGGACGTAGAAGGTGGCGTCGCCGGACGTGTCGCCGACCGCGACCGCGTGCAGGGCCACCTGATAAAGATACCCGTTGATGCTGGCCGAATCGCGGACCAGCCGGACCAGGTCCTTGTTTGCCTCGAAGGAGGTCACTCTCCCCGTCGGCCCGACCTGCCGGGCCATCAGCAGGGTGTACCAGCCCTGGTTGCTCCCCACCTCGACGACCCGCATCCCGGGTCGGAGGTGAGACAGGATCACCTCCGTCACCACCGGCTCCCACAGCCCGCGGAGAATGACGTGCGGGGTTAACGTAATGTCCCGGGTGTCGAGGTACATCCACTGCCCGTAGGCGGTGGTCGCCAGATAGCGGTGGTCGCCGAGGTAGGCGCCGTAGCGAACAGGCGGCTGCGATTGCGGTGGCGGCCGATCCCGCCTGAACGGCGCCCGCAACTTCCGCCCGATCCGCCGGACCCGAGAGGCGATTTCCGCCAGCATCCGCGGCGGCCCGGCCGGTGGCTGAGACTCCCTTCCGTACATCGGCATTCCTCGCCACGGGGCTGCGCTCGCTCCGACGGGATCGAGCCGGCCGACCGAGCAAGTAGGATAATGGCGTGGGGATGCGCGGTCAATCACACGGCTAGAGTAGGCGGCCACAGCATGGAGCGGCTCAACAAGTTCCTGGCCCACGCCGGGGTCGGATCGCGGCGGCACTGCGACGGGCTGATCGCCGCCGGGCGCGTCAAGATCGACGGCGTCCGCGTCCGCGACCTCGGCACCCGGGTCGACCCCGAGACGCAGAAAGTCACCGTGGACGACCAGCCGGTCCGCGCCGAGCGGCCGGTCTACTGGGCCGTCCACAAGCCGCCCGGATACCTCTGCACCAACCACGACCCGGCCGGCCGGCCGTTGGCCCTGGACCTCATCCCCCACGTCAACCAGCGGGTCTACACCGTCGGCCGGCTCGACGAGGCCAGCGAAGGGCTGCTGCTGCTGACCAACGACGGCGACCTCGCGCAAGCCCTGACGCACCCGCGCTACGGCGTCGAGAAGACGTACCTGGTCCTCGTTGCCGGCAAGCCGAGTCCGCAGGACTTGCAAAAGCTCCTCGACGGCGTCTGGCTCAGCGACGGCAAGGTCCAGGCGAAGAACGTCCGCCGACTCAAGCCGCAGGGGGATAGCACCTGGCTGCGGGTCGTGCTGGCCGAGGGGAAGAACCGCGAAATCCGCCGGATGCTCGCCAAGCTCGGCCACAAGGTCATGCGGCTGCGGCGTGTGGCGGTCGGCCCGGTCCAACTCGACCGGTTGCCGAAGGGGAAGTCCCGGAAGCTGAGCCTGCCCGAAGTCGAGGCGCTGCGGAAGGCGGCCGAAGGGGGAAAGAAGCGGGTCGAAAAGGCGGCCCAGCGGGCGAAGGGGAAGTAGGCACCCCTGGGACCGCGGCCGTCCCGGCCGCTCTTGC
>DASSAT010000267.1:0-2587 GCA_035699305.1 Fimbriiglobus sp.
CTTCGAGGCCCACCGGAACCGACCTGGCGCGCAGACGGTGGGCCTCGAAGACTCGACCCACCCTACAAGACAGGCCGCGAGGCACCCATGACCTGTGACGACGTGCGGGCGAACCTGCCCCTGTACCTGACCGGCGATTTACACGACACGGAAGCGGTCCGCCGTCACCTGGAGGGCTGCCCCGGCTGCCACGCCGACGAGACCGAGTTGCGGCAAGTTCGCGCTCTGCTCGACGTCGCCCCGGCCCCGCAGGTCCGCCCTTTCGATGCGCCCGCGATCTACCGCGCCGCGCTGGACCGACAGGTCCGGTCCGTCCGGCGGTGGAAGCTGACGGCTGGGGCCGGCGCGGTCGTCGCCGCGGGGCTGTTGCTCGCCGCGGTCCTGCCGAAGCTGGAGGTGCGGGTCGCGGCCAACGAGTTCGCCGTCCGCTGGGGGCCGGCCGACCCGTCGCCGGTCGCGCCGACGCCAACGCCTTCCACCGACCCGCGACTCCTGGCCCGGGTCAACGAACTGGAAACCCGCCTCCGCGGCCTCGGCACGACCGACGCGGACCTGCGCGAGTTGAAGGAGCTGCTGTTGACCGTCGCCGCCGACGTGAACGAGCGCGACGAGAAGCAGAAGGATGCGATCGCGTCGCTGACCCGCTACCTGCGGGCGTTCGAGGCAAACGCCGGGGAGCGGTTCCGCCAGACCGAGCAGACCAACGCCGCCCTGTACACCGCGATCTTCGACAAGCCCACGCCCGAAGGAGTGAACCCATGACATCATTCCGTCGCCTCGCCGTCCTCGCCGTCGGTGGGCTGCTATCCGCGGTCGCCGTCGCGCAGATCGACGCCGCCCAGGGCCGGGACGACGCCACCGCTGCCCGGCCGACCGCGCCCGCCGTCATGGACCCCGCGGCCGAGCGGTCCGAGGACATCGAGGTCCTGCGCCGCATCCTGAACAACTCCCTCGGCTTGCCGAACAAGGCGGTCGCGCAGAATCAGATGAACCCGTTCTATTCCACGGCACAGCCCAGCGGGTTCGGCGGCGGAGGGCTTGGTGGCTTCGGCGGTCAACCCGGAGGGCTTGGCGGCTTCGGCGGGCACGGCGGGTACGGGTTAGGCGGGACGGCTCTGCCCACGTTCATCAGCCCCAACCCCTTCATCGTGGCTCAGCCGGGGGTCAGCCCGTTCGACGGCGTCTACCTCGCCGGGCACGGGGTCGTCTTCACGCTCAAGGTGCCGGAGCAGGCGGGGGTCATCCTCGACCCGCCGTCGAAGGCGGTCGGGCTGACCGAGACGTGCTCCAAGTGCCACGCGACCGAGCCAATCAGCCGGGACGCGCTGGAGCCGACGCTCGGAACGACGAAGGCCCCGACCGAGTGGGACCGAACCCGGCAAGAACTCCGCGGCGGCAAACCGCCCGCCGAGCCGTCGGCGAAGGGGCCGGGCAAGCTGACCCGCCAGCAGATCTGCGAGCCGGGCAACCTGACCGAGCGGCTCATCAGCAAGCTCTGGCAGAACGCGAAGCACGTCCGCCGCCTGCCGGCCGGCGAGCGGGTCACGGTGGTGGTCACGTTCGACGGCGTGTCCGGGTCGGCGCGGGACCGCCTCACGATCGACCCGAGTGCCCTTCCCTCCGTCCAGCCACGACCCGACCCGAAGGGGCCAACGGGCCGGGCCGGATTCACCCCCGAGGAGGAGAAGCAACTCACGCTCGGCGAACTGCATCTGAAACAGAACAAGCCGAAGGAGGCTGCCGCGGCCTTCGAGCGGGTTTTGGCCCAGTACAAGCAGCCGGTGTATCGGGTCTCCGTGATGCGTGTGGAAGACAGCATGAAGGCACTGGCGCGCGAGGCGCAGAAGGAAGTCCGCGCCGCCTATGCCAAACTCGCGCAGGCCCATCTCGCGGCCGGGGACACAGACAAGGCCGCCGCTGCCCTGGACATGGCCCGCAAGTTCACGGTCGAACTTGCCGCGGCCCCGTCCAAGGAAGGGGCCGTCCCCGTCCCGGCGAAGCTGGTAATCTCCGTCGCCAGGGCCGACCTCGACAAGGCCGGCGACCTGACCGCGTTCAAGAAGGCGGTCCGCGTCGAACTGACCGGCTTCCCGCCAGCGGATAAGAAGTAGTTCCAAGTTCCAAGTTCCAAGTTCCAAGTTCCAAGTTCCAGGCATCGGCCTCTGACCTTGAAACTTGGAACTTGGAACTTGAAACTTCTGAGTATGGACCTTTTCGACGAGATGCGCTCGGCCCACCGGGAGCGTGCCCGGCCGCTGGCCGCCCGGATGCGGCCGCGGACCCTGGACGAATACGTCGGACAGCAACACTTCCTCGGTGAGGGCAAGCTCCTCCGCCGGATGCTCCTGGCCGACCGGCTCAGCTCGCTGGTCTTCTACGGCCCGCCCGGCACCGGCAAGACGGCACTGGCCCACGTCATCGCCAACCAGACGAAGAGCCGGTTCGTGCCGCTCAACGCCGTCTCGGCGGGGACCAAGGAGGTCCGCGAAATCCTCGCCGAGGCGCGGCGGCACCTCGAAGACGACGGCCGACGGACGATCCTGTTCCTCGATGAGATTCACCGGTTCAACAAGGCGCAGCAGGACGT
>DASSAT010000268.1:0-8330 GCA_035699305.1 Fimbriiglobus sp.
GGGCCGGCGCGGGTGGCCGGTCGGAGCATTGGCGTTCCTGACGCTGTGCGGCGTGCTGATCGGCACCATCGGCGGCGTCGGGGCGGCGTTCAACCTACTCGTCACCCCGCAGGTGCGGTGCTACAACCGGATCAGCATTTACCTCGCCTTCCTCGCCCTGGCAGCGGTCTGCTGGTGGCTCGACCGGTCCTTCGACTCGCGGGTCGGGTGGGCCAGGTGGCTCCGGTGGCCGACATTCCTGGCCGTCGCGGCGTTCGGCGTCTGGGACCAGACCAACGACAACTGGTTCCGCGAGGGGCAGGTGGCCTACCGCGCCGCCCAGGCGAAGCGGTTTTACACCGACGCGGAGTTCTTCGCCGAGGTCGAACGTCAGCTGCCGGGCGCGACGGTCTTCTGCCTGCCGTACAACGCCTACCCCGAGACGCCGTCGTTCGCTGGCGGGATGTCGGCGTACTACCATCTGCGCGGCTACCTGCACACGGACACGCTGCGGTGGAGCTTCGGGGCGATGAAGGGCCGGGAGGCCGACCTGTGGCAGCGCGACGTGGCGTTCGACCCGCCGGCGTCGATGCTCCCGCGACTGGTCGCGCGCGGGTTCGACGCACTGCTGATCGACCGCCGCGGCTACGACCCGGACGATGCCGACGCGCTGACCGCCGACATCCGACGGCTGCTCGGACCAGGTGTCCGTCAAGTGGCGCACCCGGACGGGCACGAAGTCGTCTACGACCTGCGCGGCTACCGCGACCGGCTCCGGGTAGAGGACCCGACCGGGTACGAGCAGCTGAAACGCCGCGAGGCGGAGGCGGTCTCGGTCCTGTGGCTCGACGGGTTCTACTGCTTCGAGCCGTTCGGTCAGGAGGACCGGCACCGGTGGTGCGGTCCGCGAGGGTCCGCGGTGTTCGTCAACCCGTCCGATCGGCCGCGCGCGTTTCAGGTCGAAGCGGTCTTCCGCACCGAGTACCCAGAGTTCTCCGACCTGCGCATCGACGGCGGGTCGGTCTGGACCGAGCGGTTCCCGATCAACAGGGTATGCCCGAAAACGTCGCGGATTATTGTTGTTCCGCCGGGCCGGCACACGGTCCGGTTCCGCGGCCGACTGCCGCGCGGGTACGTCTACGGAGATCCGCGGCGGCTGACGTTCTTCGTCGCGCAGTGGGCGATGACCGAGGTACCGCTCGACGCCGCTCGATGATCGTGCGGGACTACTCTTGACCGCGCCGCTCGGCGACGGTATCGCCCGCTTCGGACCGCGCGCCCGGGGGATCGGCGCGCGGACAAGCACTGGTCGATCGGGTTCACAAAGACGACTCGGGGGCACGTTTCAGCCGCGCGAGTTCGGGTAATAGCGACGTTGGCGCGGAAAATGCGCGACTTTCCTCGCGCATCGGTGATCGCGCAACTTGTTTTTCACAATCCGGGCGTTAGGATTCGTCGTTGAGACACATTCGCGCCATCGCGCACCGCGGGCGCGGATGACCGCCTGGATCGGGTAGGCGACGTCGCCGACCCCGGGCCGTGGGCCTCCGGAGGTCCCTCCTTCATGTTCGAGCCTGACGCGCCCGAACCGGTGCTTTCGACTCACGGCGAGTTCGAAGACGACAAGCCCCCGAGTCGGCCCGGCCGCCACGCGGTCTGGACGGACGTGCCCGACCACCAGTGGGACGACTGGCGGTGGCAGACCCAGAACTCGGTCCGCTCCGTCCGCCAACTCCGCAACCTCCTCCCGTTCGCGCAAGACGAGTTGGAGGCGCTTGGCCGGCTGGAGGCCGAGTACAAGCTCGCCATCCCGCCGTACTACTTCTCCCTGATCGACCCGTCCGACCCGCACGACCCGATCCGCCTCCAGTCGGTCCCGTCCCCCCTGGAGGCCGAGAACCCGTCCGGGTACGAGTTGGAAGACCCGCTGGAGGAGGACAAGGACTCCCCCGTGCCGGGCCTGACCCACCGCTACCCGGATCGAGCGCTGCTCATCACTACCCCCAATTGCTCGATGTACTGCCGGTACTGCACCCGCAAGCGGGCGACCCTGACCCGCGGCGGATGGGAGGGGGTCAGCAAGGACGACGAGCGGATGATCGAGTACGTTCGCCGGACCGAGTCGATCCGCGACGTGATCGTCTCCGGCGGCGACCCGCTCACTCTGCCGGTCGGGAAACTCCGGTACTACCTGGAGAACCTCAAGTCGATCGACCACGTGGACGTGATCCGTATCGGCACCCGCGTCCCGGTTACGCTGCCGCAGCGACTCTACGACCCGGAACTGATTGATCTGCTGGCGTCGGCCGAGAAGGTCTACATCCAGACGCACTTCAACCACCCCCGGGAGGTGACGCCGGAGGCGGCCCGGGTGTGCAACGCCCTCCTGCGGGCCGGGATGCCGGTCAACAACCACTCGGTGCTGCTCAAGGGCGTCAACGACAGCCTGGCGATGATGCGCGACCTGTTGCGGGCGCTCTTGAGAATCAAGGTGCGGCCGTACTACATCTTCCACTGCGACCCGGTGACCGGGGCCGGCCACTTCCGCACCTCGGTGTGGAAGGGGCTGGAGATCATGGAAGGGCTGCGCGGGCACATGTCCGGCATCGGCATCCCGACCTACGTGGTCGATAGCCCGCACGGCGGCGGAAAAATTCCGATGATGCCGAACTACATGGTCAGCATGTCCGACGACGCGGTGGTGCTGCGGAACTACGAGGGGCTGCTGATCCGATACCAGGCCGAGGACAAGCCGAACACCGCGCAGCCGACCCAGACCCGGGGGGTTAGCGGGCTGCTGCAAGGCTCGAAGTCGGCGCTCATCCCCGAGGGGACCGAGCGGATGGCCCGGCGGCGGAAGCTCCAGTTGGTGGACGAGCCGTCCGGCTGCGGCGGCGAGGAATCAGCCAACGGCAACACCCCGCGGCCGATCATCCCGCTGCCGATGCTCAACCACGGCAACGGACAGGCCGCGGCACACTGAGAGACGCAGAGAAGAAATCATCCGCAGATTCCGCAGATTGCACAGATTAGAAGACAGAGAAGATTGATTTCTTCTTTCTTCTGATCTGCGAAATCTGCGAAATCTGCGGATGAACTCTTTCCGGAGTCACGGATGCGTGTCGGCATCGCCTTCACCCTGAAGCCGGACGGGCCGCTGCCGGCCGGCGCGCCGGACGACCTGCACGAGGAGTTCGACTCCCCCGTCACCGTCCGCGCGGTCGGCGACGTGCTCCGCGGACTGGGCCACGAGGTCCGCGAGCTGGGCGACGGCAAGCCACTGCTCGAAGCCCTGCTGCGCGACCCGCCGGACTTCGTGTTCAACTTCGCCGAGGGGACCGGCGTCAGCCGCTCCCGCGAGGCCCGGGTGCCGGCCGTCTGCGAGCTGCTCGGCATCCCCTACTCCGGGTCCGACCCGCTCGCGCTGGCCGTCGCGCTGGAAAAAGACTTCAGCCGCCGACTCGTTGCCGATGCCGGCGTCGTAGTGCCGAAGGGCGTGACCCTTCAACCGCCGCCAGTTCCCTACGACGGTGACTTCGCCGAGTTCCCGGCGATCCTGGCCGCGGCGGAGCTGCCCCTGCCGGTGATTGCTAAGCCGGTCTTCGAGGGGTCGAGCAAGGGCATCCGCAACCGCTGCCTGGTCGAGCGAGCGGAGGACCTGGGGCCGACGGTCGCCGCCCTGTGGGCCGACTACGGACAGACGGTCCTGGTCGAGGAGTTCGTGGAAGGCGACGAGGTGACGGTCGGGATCGTCGGCAACGACCCGCCGCAGGTGATCGGCAGCATGCACATGGTCCCGAAGCTGGCGCGGGAGAAGTTCGTCTACAGCCTGGAGGTCAAGCGGGACTGGGACCGGCACGTCGAGTACGTCAGCCCGCCGCGGCTTCCGGCCGAGACGGTCCGGGCGGTCGAGACGGCGGCCCTGACGGCGTTCGACGCGCTGGGCTGTCGGGACGTGGCCCGGGTGGACTTCCGGGTCCGCAGCGGGGTGCCGTACTTCCTGGAGATCAACCCGCTGCCCGGGCTGAACCCCGAGTCGAGCGACCTGTGCTACCTGGCGTACCGGGTGGACCTGACCTACCCCGAGTTGATCCGCATGATCTTCGAGGCGGCGGTGGCGCGGACCGGCGCTGCTGGCGGGTTGTGACCCCTCGCTCGCGGGCCGCCACGGAGGGCGGCCCCTACCGGTAGGGGCCGCCCTCCGTGGCGGCCCGCGAGCGAGGGGTCACAACCCGCCAGCAGCGCCGGTCCGCGCCACCGCCGCCTCGAAGATCATGCGGATCAACTCGGGGTAGGTCAGGTCCACCCGGTACGCCAGGTAGCACAGGTCGCTCGACTCGGGGTTCAGCCCGGGCAGCGGGTTGATCTCCAGGAAGTACGGCACCCCGCTGCGGACCCGGAAGTCCACCCGGGCCACGTCCCGACAGCCCAGCGCGTCGAACGCCGTCAGGGCCGCCGTCTCGACCGCCCGGACCGTCTCGGCCGGAAGCCGCGGCGGGCTGACGTACTCGACGTGCCGGTCCCAGTCCCGCTTGACCTCCAGGCTGTAGACGAACTTCTCCCGCGCCAGCTTCGGGACCATGTGCATGCTGCCGATCACCTGCGGCGGGTCGTTGCCGACGATCCCGACCGTCACCTCGTCGCCTTCCACGAACTCCTCGACCAGGACCGTCTGTCCGTAGTCGGCCCACAGGGCGGCGACCGTCGGCCCCAGGTCCTCCGCTCGCTCGACCAGGCAGCGGTTGCGGATGCCCTTGCTCGACCCCTCGAAGACCGGCTTAGCAATCACCGGCAGGGGCAGCTCCGCCGCGGCCAGGATCGCCGGGAACTCGGCGAAGTCACCGTCGTAGGGAACTGGCGGCGGTTGAAGGGTCACGCCCTTCGGCACTACGACGCCGGCATCGGCAACGAGTCGGCGGCTGAAGTCTTTTTCCAGCGCGACGGCCAGCGCGAGCGGGTCGGACCCGGAGTAGGGGATGCCGAGCAGCTCGCAGACGGCCGGCACCCGGGCCTCGCGGGAGCGGCTGACGCCGGTCCCCTCGGCGAAGTTGAACACGAAGTCCGGCGGGTCGCGCAGCAGGGCTTCGAGCAGTGGCTTGCCGTCGCCCAGCTCGCGGACCTCGTGGCCCAGTCCGCGGAGCACGTCGCCGACCGCGCGGACGGTGACGGGGGAGTCGAACTCCTCGTGCAGGTCGTCCGGCGCGCCGGCCGGCAGCGGCCCGTCCGGCTTCAGGGTGAAGGCGATGCCGACACGCATCCGTGACTCCGGAAAGAGTTCATCCGCAGATTTCGCAGATTTCGCAGATCAGAAGAAAGAAGAAATCAATCTTCTCTGTCTTCTAATCTGTGCAATCTGCGGAATCTGCGGATGATTTCTTCTCTGCGTCTCTCAGTGTGCCGCGGCCTGTCCGTTGCCGTGGTTGAGCATCGGCAGCGGGATGATCGGCCGCGGGGTGTTGCCGTTGGCTGATTCCTCGCCGCCGCAGCCGGACGGCTCGTCCACCAACTGGAGCTTCCGCCGCCGGGCCATCCGCTCGGTCCCCTCGGGGATGAGCGCCGACTTCGAGCCTTGCAGCAGCCCGCTAACCCCCCGGGTCTGGGTCGGCTGCGCGGTGTTCGGCTTGTCCTCGGCCTGGTATCGGATCAGCAGCCCCTCGTAGTTCCGCAGCACCACCGCGTCGTCGGACATGCTGACCATGTAGTTCGGCATCATCGGAATTTTTCCGCCGCCGTGCGGGCTATCGACCACGTAGGTCGGGATGCCGATGCCGGACATGTGCCCGCGCAGCCCTTCCATGATCTCCAGCCCCTTCCACACCGAGGTGCGGAAGTGGCCGGCCCCGGTCACCGGGTCGCAGTGGAAGATGTAGTACGGCCGCACCTTGATTCTCAAGAGCGCCCGCAACAGGTCGCGCATCATCGCCAGGCTGTCGTTGACGCCCTTGAGCAGCACCGAGTGGTTGTTGACCGGCATCCCGGCCCGCAGGAGGGCGTTGCACACCCGGGCCGCCTCCGGCGTCACCTCCCGGGGGTGGTTGAAGTGCGTCTGGATGTAGACCTTCTCGGCCGACGCCAGCAGATCAATCAGTTCCGGGTCGTAGAGTCGCTGCGGCAGCGTAACCGGGACGCGGGTGCCGATACGGATCACGTCCACGTGGTCGATCGACTTGAGGTTCTCCAGGTAGTACCGGAGTTTCCCGACCGGCAGAGTGAGCGGGTCGCCGCCGGAGACGATCACGTCGCGGATCGACTCGGTCCGGCGAACGTACTCGATCATCCGCTCGTCGTCCTTGCTGACCCCCTCCCATCCGCCGCGGGTCAGGGTCGCCCGCTTGCGGGTGCAGTACCGGCAGTACATCGAGCAATTGGGGGTAGTGATGAGCAGCGCTCGATCCGGGTAGCGGTGGGTCAGGCCCGGCACGGGGGAGTCCTTGTCCTCCTCCAGCGGGTCTTCCAACTCGTACCCGGACGGGTTCTCGGCCTCCAGGGGGGACGGGACCGACTGGAGGCGGATCGGGTCGTGCGGGTCGGACGGGTCGATCAGGGAGAAGTAGTACGGCGGGATGGCGAGCTTGTACTCGGCCTCCAGCCGGCCAAGCGCCTCCAACTCGTCTTGCGCGAACGGGAGGAGGTTGCGGAGTTGGCGGACGGAGCGGACCGAGTTCTGGGTCTGCCACCGCCAGTCGTCCCACTGGTGGTCGGGCACGTCCGTCCAGACCGCGTGGCGGCCGGGCCGACTCGGGGGCTTGTCGTCTTCGAACTCGCCGTGAGTCGAAAGCACCGGTTCGGGCGCGTCAGGCTCGAACATGAAGGAGGGACCTCCGGAGGCCCACGGCCCGGGGTCGGCGACGTCGCCTACCCGATCCAGGCGGTCATCCGCGCCCGCGGTGCGCGATGGCGCGAATGTGTCTCAACGACGAATCCTAACGCCCGGATTGTGAAAAACAAGTTGCGCGATCACCGATGCGCGAGGAAAGTCGCGCATTTTCCGCGCCAACGTCGCTATTACCCGAACTCGCGCGGCTGAAACGTGCCCCCGAGTCGTCTTTGTGAACCCGATCGACCAGTGCTTGTCCGCGCGCCGATCCCCCGGGCGCGCGGTCCGAAGCGGGCGATACCGTCGCCGAGCGGCGCGGTCAAGAGTAGTCCCGCACGATCATCGAGCGGCGTCGAGCGGTACCTCGGTCATCGCCCACTGCGCGACGAAGAACGTCAGCCGCCGCGGATCTCCGTAGACGTACCCGCGCGGCAGTCGGCCGCGGAACCGGACCGTGTGCCGGCCCGGCGGAACAACAATAATCCGCGACGTTTTCGGGCATACCCTGTTGATCGGGAACCGCTCGGTCCAGACCGACCCGCCGTCGATGCGCAGGTCGGAGAACTCTGGGTACTCGGTGCGGAAGACCGCTTCGACCTGAAACGCGCGCGGCCGATCGGACGGGTTGACGAACACCGCGGACCCTCGCGGACCGCACCACCGGTGCCGGTCCTCCTGACCGAACGGCTCGAAGCAGTAGAACCCGTCGAGCCACAGGACCGAGACCGCCTCCGCCTCGCGGCGTTTCAGCTGCTCGTACCCGGTCGGGTCCTCTACCCGGAGCCGGTCGCGGTAGCCGCGCAGGTCGTAGACGACTTCGTGCCCGTCCGGGTGCGCCACTTGACGGACACCTGGTCCGAGCAGCCGTCGGATGTCGGCGGTCAGCGCGTCGGCATCGTCCGGGTCGTAGCCGCGGCGGTCGATCAGCAGTGCGTCGAACCCGCGCGCGACCAGTCGCGGGAGCATCGACGCCGGCGGGTCGAACGCCACGTCGCGCTGCCACAGGTCGGCCTCCCGGCCCTTCATCGCCCCGAAGCTCCACCGCAGCGTGTCCGTGTGCAGGTAGCCGCGCAGATGGTAGTACGCCGACATCCCGCCAGCGAACGACGGCGTCTCGGGGTAGGCGTTGTACGGCAGGCAGAAGACCGTCGCGCCCGGCAGCTGACGTTCGACCTCGGCGAAGAACTCCGCGTCGGTGTAAAACCGCTTCGCCTGGGCGGCGCGGTAGGCCACCTGCCCCTCGCGGAACCAGTTGTCGTTGGTCTGGTCCCAGACGCCGAACGCCGCGACGGCCAGGAATGTCGGCCACCGGAGCCACCTGGCCCACCCGACCCGCGAGTCGAAGGACCGGTCGAGCCACCAGCAGACCGCTGCCAGGGCGAGGAAGGCGAGGTAAATGCTGATCCGGTTGTAGCACCGCACCTGCGGGGTGACGAGTAGGTTGAACGCCGCCCCGACGCCGCCGATGGTGCCGATCAGCACGCCGCACAGCGTCAGGAACGCCAATGCTCCGACCGGCCACCCGCGCCGGCCC
>DASSAT010000269.1:0-5903 GCA_035699305.1 Fimbriiglobus sp.
ACCTTGAGGACATCACGCTCACGCTGGCTCATCTCCACACGGTTCCGGTCTTGTACCTCGATCATCTCGCATCCCCCTCGGCCTGAGCGAAGGGGACACTTCTATCGAGTTAACACCGGACATTTCTAATGGGGTTCAACAGACTTTTTTTCTTGCGAGGGGCACAGGCCGCCGCCGACCGCCTACGTCGCCGTCAAGTATCGCGGGTACTGGTACTACATCGACGACCGGGACGCGGATACGAAGGCGACGCTCGCCCTGATGCTCCAGCTCAGCCGGCTCGACTTCGCCCGCCAGCACCTCGGGGCCGCCCCGGTCCTGACCCTGCCGGCCGGCCGTTGACCCGTCAGATGACTCCGCGCAATTCTGCGTATCTGTCCGAACTGCGGACGGCCACAATCGCTCAAGTGATACCGGATCTGCGGGCCGATAATCAGTTGGGGTGCGTTCCTACCTCGACCCGGTTTGAAGAAGGTCGGGGGTTGTCCCATCGGGGGGGGTAATCATGCGCGTGACCGGAGCCCGTCTCGCGTTGCTCGCCTGCCTCCTCGGGGCATGTCCCGGGCCGGGCTGCGGCTACCGTCGGTCCGCCCCTTACCCGACGCCAGCGGCCAGCGGGCTGAACACCCGCGACCTGATCGACCCGGTCGCCCAGCCGGCCGCCGACAGTGCCGTGACCACCAACGAACTGGCTACCCTGGCCCGGCAACTCCAGACCTTCCGTTCCCTGACCGACGAGGAACAGCGGAAAGTGGCCGAGTTCATCCGGAACGAGCGGGCCAAAGCCGCCCCCGGCGCCGAGCCGCGGAAGCCGCCGAAGAACGTCCTGTGCCTGTCCGGCGGGGGGTCGTTCGGGGCGTACTCGGCCGGGGTGTTGGTCGGCTGGACGGAGCGAGGCGACCGGCCGTGCTTCGACGTGGTGACCGGGATCAGCACCGGGGCACTGATCGCCCCGTTCGCCTTCCTCGGCCCGAAGTACGACGCCGACATGCAGCGGTTCTACACCACCCTTACGACCAGGGACATCTACCGGCTTACCCCCATCCGGGGGCTGTTCGGGGAGTCGTTCACCGACTCCGCCCCGCTGGCCCGCCAGATCAACCAGGTGCTGACGGAGGAGACCATCCAGGAGGTGGCCGACGCCCACCGGGCCGGCCGCCGGCTGTACATCGGGACGACCGAGACGGAGGGGAAGCGGTTCATCGTCTGGGACATCGGGGCCATCGCCTGCCGGAACGGGCCTGGAGACCGGGAGCTGATCAAACGAGTGCTACTCGGGTCGGCCGCCGCGCCGGGGGTCTTCCCGCCAGCCAAGATCGTCGTGTCGGTGGACGGAGTGCGCCACACCGAGCGGCACGTGGACGGCGGGGTGTCCCAGGCGATCTTCGTCCGCCCGCCGTACTTCGATCCGTCCGTCCCGCCCGAGCAGGCGATCCGCGAGATGGTCGGGACGAACGTGTACGCGATCGTCGCCGGGAAGTTGTACGCCGACGCGGAGGTGATTAAGCCGAAGGCCCTGACCCAGGCAGCCAAGAGCGTCTCGACCATCATCTACGCCCAGACCCGCGGCGACCTCCAGCGGATGTATACCCTGTGCCTGGTTCGAGGGATGAACTACAACCTGTCGGCGATCCCCGCGGAGTACCCGGCCCCGATCTCCAGTTCGGAGTTCAAACCGGAGGTGATGGGGCCGATGTTCAAGGAGGGCCGGCGGTGGGTCCTGGGCTGCCCTGACCCGTGGCGGCACACCCCGCCGGGGACCGAGTTCGGTGAGGCCGTCCAGGTCCGAACCGGCCCGTGCCTGACGTACCAGCAGCGCGGCCCAATCCTTCCGATCAGCGGCCCGCGGGGGCGGTCCGTTCAGCCCCGCTATCCGGTGTCCGACCCGATCCCGATCCCTGCGGTCCCAGGCGCCACGCTGAAGTAAAGTCGCGGTCGGGCGGTCGTGCCCTCGGAGGCGCGGCCGCATCGGGGGCCGGCATCTCGGCCGGTCAGGACTCGTCCGCTCACATCTCCGGTCGTCTCTGGTCAATCCCGGCGGTCGTTTGCCGGTCGGCGACTCAGCCCGCACATCCGGCGCACCCGGCACGGTGAGGGTCGATCGCGTCCGCGGGTGAACGGCAAAGGTCATTTCACCCCCCCAGGTCGGTCGAACTGATTCCCGAGTGACTCCGGCGGAATCCGGAGCATGTACCACCCGCGCACCGCGTCCACACGCGCAAGGCATGGAGGCCTTTGCGATGCGTACCCTATCCGCCCCCATGCCGGGCGGTCTCCGGATACTCGCCGCCGGGCTACTCGCCACCGCGGCCGTGGCACCGGCTCAGCAGCCGACGGCCGCGCCGGCCCCCGCCGCGGTCGCCACCCCGCCCGTCGCACAGCCCGACCCGTACCTCAGCACCCCCGCCCCGTTAGTCGAGGCCGCCCCGGCGGAACCGCCCGCGCCGCCGTTCGGCGGACCGCTGCTCACACGTCCCAAGTTGACCGGGGACTGGTTCGGGGCGCGGGACACCCTCCGCGACCGCGGCATCACCTGGGACATCAGCTCGACGAACTTCTACCAGGGGGTGACGACCGGCGGGCTTCAACAAGGGTTCCGGTACGGCGGCCGGGCCGACTACCTAGCTAACATCAACGGCGAGAAGGCCGGGCTGTGGAAGGGGCTGTTCATCGACCTGCACGGGGAGAATCTTTACGGCCTGTCCGTCAACGGGTTCACCGGGGCATTGATGCCGGTCAACACCGCCGCGCTCTTCCCCAAGCCGAACACCACGGTGCCCGCCCTGACCGGGATGAAGGTCACTCAGGCCCTCTCCGAGAGCTTCCTGGTGTTTGGCGGGAAGATCAATACCCTGGACGGCTTCAATCAGCCGTTCACCGGCGGCGCCCGCGGGACGAACGGGTTCATGAACGTCGGGATGATCGCCCCCGTGGTCGCCCTCCGGACGATCCCGTACTCGACGTTCGGGGCCGGGTTCGCGTACCTCGTGGGGCCGGAGCCGGTCCTCAGCGTCATGGTCCTGGACCCGAACAACACCCCGACGACGAGCGGGTTCAACACGTTCTTCAACCGTGGGGTGTCGGTCTTCGGGCTGGCGAACCTGCCGACGAAGTTCCTCGGCCGGCCGGGGCACCAGGGGGCCGGGTTCACGTACAGCAACAGCAAGTACGCGTCCCTCGACGACCTGCCGTTCTTCGTACTCGACCGGCTCCGCGGGGAGCTGCCGCCGCTGCCCCGGGAGACGGGTTCGTGGTCGCTGTTCTACATGTTCGACCAGACGCTCTGGGCGGACCCGTGCGACCCGAAGCGGAGTTGGGGCATGTTCGGGAACCTGGGGATCGCCGACGGGAACCCCAACCCGGTCCGGTGGGCCGCGAACATCGGCCTCGGCGGGTCAAGCCCGCTGCGGAGCCGCCCGCTCGACACCTTCGGCCTCGGGTACTTCTACGTCGGGCTGGGGGACAGCCTGAAGAACTTCGCCCCGCGACTTGTGCCGCTCGGGGACGAGCAGGGGGTGGAGGCGTTCTACAACGTCGGCGTGACCCCGTGGTTCCACATCACCCCGGACATCCAGGTGATCGTCCCGGCCCGGGAGCGGGTGGACACGTCGCTGAACTTCGGCCTCCGGGCGAAGCTCGACTTCTAGCCCGCCGGCCGGCGCAACCTGCACAACCGGCAAGTTCCCGTATCCTGCCGGCCGATCCTAATCCCGGAACGGTTCACCCGCTTCCGGGAGGGGTCGGTCATGCGTTCGACGGGGTTCGCGGCCACGTGTCTGCTGGTTGCGGCCTGGATGACGGTTGCCGCAGGGCAGACGGCGTCGGTCCCTCAGTCCTCCGCTCCCCCCGTGCCGGTCCCGACGACCCCGGCCGAGTGGCCCGGCGGGTCGGCCCAACTCCTCACCGAGGGCGGGCAGAACCTGGAGCAGACGGCCGGCGGTGGACAACAGGCCGGAGGCGGGCCGGTGGCGCGGAGGGCGGTCCAGACGCCGGCACCGATCCCTCCCGGGCGAAGCGGCGGTTCCAACTGTACCACGAGTACTACAAGATCCAGGGGAGCGGCTTCAACTTCAACACCACCACCGCGTCCGTCACGCTTCCGATCCTCGGCGGCGGGGGCACGTTCGGGTTCAACGTCCCGTTCACCTACGCCGAGTTGCCGCGCGCCAATCCGTTCGGCCTCGGCGACGCCTACGCCCGGCTGATCCTGCTGCCGTCTACCTGAGAGGGGGTCAAGGAGCGGCACGCCTGGCCGTTCGAGAAGATCATCCCGGTGATCGGGACCGACATCTACTTCCCGACCGGGGACACTACGCTTCGGCTCGCCCCACTCGCGGGGAAGATCATTACAGTCAGTCTCGGGACGGCGAAGTACCGACTGGCTCCCCTTGTCGGGTTCGTGTGGAAGGCGTCGGAGCAGTGGACGGTCATCCCGATCTATTTCCACGAACTGTCCGTGGCCGGTGACCAGCATGCCAAGACCATCAACGTCGGGAAGTTGCGGACTTTCGTGCAGTATCAGGACCCGTCCGGGTGGTATGCCAAGCCCGAGTTCCAGTTCGTAACCTACTACTCCGACAACAACCGATGCGAGTTCTACATCGCCCCCGAGGTCGGGAAAGTATTGAAGGGCGGGACGGTCTTCTACATCAAGCCCGGTTACGGGTTCATCCTGCACGACAACAACCGCAACTGGGGCATCGAGGCCGACATCCGCACCGTGTTCTGATCCGGCCGCGGCGGCCAGGGTCGTTCGCGTTCTCATGGGTCGTCTCCGTGATGTGAACGTGGGCCGGCAGTCGTCCGCCGGCCCACGAATGTCAGCGCGGCGTCACTTCAGCTCGACCGTCACCTTGTGGACCTTGCCGGTGAACTTGTTGTCGCGCTCCTTGTAGTCGCTGGTCACGTTCGTCTCGCCGTCCTGGCCGACGTCCGCGCCCTCGTCGGCCGAGAAGATGAGGGGCTGAGTCTTCTCGATCTTCCCTTCGGCGGCCTTCTCGCCGTTGACGAAGATCGTGCCCGTTCCGCCCATGCCGAGGCCGCCGCCGTCGTACTTGAACTCGTAGCGGATCGTCGCCTTGCCTTCGGGCAGCGCCTTGGGGGAAGCGACCTTGGAGGAGCTGAGGCCGAGGTAGTTGTAGGTGTACATCGGCCTGCCCTCCTTGACGTACAGGCTCCATCCGCCAAAGCGCCCGGCCTGGGACAGGATCACCCCGTTCGCGCCTCCCTTGGGAATCTGCACCTCGGCGGTGATGGTGTGCGACCGGTTCTTCGTGTTGATGAAGACGTTCTCGGTCATGCCGATCATGCCGTCGTAGACGGTCAGCGAGGTGCGCCCGGCCATCAGGTCGGGGCGGCCGACGAGGGCGGCGTTCGTGCGCTCGAGGAAGCGATCGTCGAGCGGCATGACCCGGTATTTCACCGCTTCCTTCAAGAACAGGTCCAGGAATTCCTTGAGCTTCTCCGGGTTCTTGCCGGCCAGATCGTTCGCCGAGCTGAAGTCCGCATCGACGTGGTAGAGTTCCCACTTATCCTCGAGGAACGGGTGCCGCGCCTTGCTCTCCCATGCGGCGCGGTGGACTGTGTGGGCCAGCCAACCATCGTGGTAGATGCCGCGGTTGCCAAAGATCTCGAAGTACTGCGTCTTGTGCCGATCCTTCGCCTTGGCATCGTTGAACGTGTAGAGCATACTTACGCCCTCGATGGGCGTCTGCGGCGTGCTGTTGACCACCTTCGGTTCGGGCAGGCCGGCCGCTTCGAGGATGGTCGGCGCGATGTCGATGACGTGGTGCCACTGCGACCGCACCTCGCCCTTGCCCTTGATGCCGTTGGGCCAGTGAACGATTAAGGGGTTGCGGCAGCCGCCGTAACTGCCGGCGACCTGCTTCGTCCAGGCGAACGGC
>DASSAT010000270.1:0-4165 GCA_035699305.1 Fimbriiglobus sp.
TGGCATCTCACCCCCCACCCTAACCCTCCCCCCAAAGGGGGGAGGGAACAGAACTGGCGTCACTCTACCGCTGGGGCCGCGGCCGGCCAACGGACTTCGGCCGGTCGGCCCGGGTCCGGGTAGAATTCACACCCACACCCCAAGGGAACCGCCGTGGCCGATCGCTGGGCACTCGTCATCGCCATCGATAACTTCCTGGACCCGGAGTGGGGCCTGGTCCCCTTCGCCGAGTCGGGGGCCAGGGCGCTGGCGGACGCACTCGCCGCGGCCGGCTATCCAGCGGAGCGCCAGTTCGTCCTGCTCGGCTCACAGGCAACGAAGACCGTGATCGAGTCCCGACTGCGGAAGCTGAAGAAGGTGGTCCGGCGCGGCGACGACGTGCTGGCTTACGTCGCCGGGTGCGGGTTCAGCCGAGCCGGGACCGGGTCCCTCACCTGCTGGGACACCCTCCCCGACGACCCGGCCGAGACGGCCCTGCCGGTCGCGGACCTGGTGTCCGGCCTGACCGCGACCAGGGCCGGCCAGGTGGTCGTCCTGCTCGACGTGGGGCTGGGGGCGCCACTTCCCGACGCCGCTCCCGCGGACATGCGCCCCGCTCTGGATGCCGACGAACTGGCGTCCCTCTTCGGCGACTCGTCGAAGGCGGTCGGCCTGACCTCGGCCCGGCCTGAGGAGCCGGCATACGCGGCCGCCCGATTGAAAGCCGGGGTGTGGACGGCCCTGCTCATCGATACCCTGACCGGCCGCGCTGCGAAGGCGCTCGACCCGGACGGCCACGTCACCGCCGCCTCCCTGCAACGGTTCGTCGAGGGGGAGATGCCCCGGCTGCTGCGAAAGCACTTCGACTCCGGCGACGTCCAGACCCCTCAACTCTACGGCGAGCACAACGCCGGGGCGGTGATCGCCGACCTGTCGCACCTGACCGGCGGCGACGGGCTGCTCGACCCGGGCCGGCTGCGGCGGGTGGCGTTCCGCTCCGAGAGCCTCGGCCGGGTCAAGGACTTGACCAACTGGCGGAAGACGTTCGACTTGCCGGACAACGCCCGGCCGTCGGCGAAGAAGTTCGTCGCTCGGGTCGCCACGGCAGACGTGAAGGCCGACCTGGACGAGGTGTACGAGGCGGCCCGCGATCGGCTCGGGTACAAGCGCAAGGACCTCGACGCCGCGACCGGGCCGGACGGGTTCGGCGTGCTGCGCACCCCGGACTTCGAGTACACGGTGACGGCGGCCCTGGACGTTGAGGACCCGACGCGGGTGGCGTGGCGGCGGGAGGTCGGGGGGTTCGCCGACCCCGGGTTCGTCCGCGGCCCGGGGTTCGACGCCGTCTTCGGCAAGCTGTTCGACCAACTCGTCTTCGAGTTCGCTGTGCCCGTGGACGTGGAAGCGCTGGTGGACCGGCTGGAGGACCGGCCGCCGAAGGGGGTCAAGGTCCGTGTCGCCAGCGACGGCCACTCGTGCGACGTGACGCTGGCCGGGTTCGCCGGTCGAGTGACGGTGGACCGTCACACGCTGACCGTCCGCGGGCGGGCCGGCGACTCGGCCGGGTTGCTCGACCAGTTCCTCGCGTTCCTGCGGACCGTCGGCCCACTCGGCGAACGGGCGGCGTTGCCGCCGGCCCGTTGACACGGCTTCGGGGTTCGGAACAATAGGCGCCACGCCTCCGCCTCCGACCCCGAGGTGCCTCATGCTACGCTCCCTTCTCTGTGCGCTCGCGTTGCCCGCTGTCGCCCTTCCGGTCTTCGCGGCCGACAAGATGAACGTCCTGCTCGTCACCTCCGACGACCTGACCACCACCGCGCTGGGCTGCTACGGCAGCCCGGGCAAGTCGCCGAACCTGGACAAGTTCGCGGCCCGGGGCGTGCGCTTCGACCGCGCCTACTGCCAGTACCCGCTGTGCAACCCGAGCCGCGCGTCGTTCCTCACCGGCCTGCGGCCAGACCACACCGGCGTCCTGGAGAACGCCACCCACTTCCGCAAGAAGAACCCGGACGTCCAGACGTTGCCGCAGACGTTCCGCAAGGCCGGCTACTACGTCGCCCGGGTCGGCAAGCTGTACCACTACGGGGTGCCGCTCGGGATCGGCACCGACGGGCTGGACGACCCGCTGTCGTGGGAGAAGGTGGTCAACCCGATCGGCATCGACCGGACCCAGCTCGACAAGGTGTTCAGCCTCCGCCCCGGCCAGTTCGGCGGCGTCTTGAGCTGGTGGGCCGCCCCCGGCGCCGACGGCGAGCACACCGACGCGAAGGGGGCCGACGAGACCGTCAAGTTGCTGGAGGCGAACAAGGACCGGCCGTTCTTCCTCGCCTGCGGATTCTTCCGGCCGCACACGCCCTACGTCGCGCCGAAGAAGTACTTCGAGATGTACCCGACGGAGAGCATCAAGCTGCCGGAGGTGCCGGAGGACCACCGGCAGTCGGCCCCGGACCTGGCGTTCGGCAGCTCCCGGAAGGAGCACGGGACCATGACCGACGCCCAGCGCCGTGAGGCGATCCAGGCGTACTATGCCGCCACGACGTTCATGGACGCCCAGCTCGGCAAGGTGCTCGCCGCGCTGGACCGGCTGAAGCTGGCGGACAAGACCGTCGTGGTCTTCCTGAGCGACCACGGCTACCACCTGGGCGAGCACGGCCTGTGGCAGAAGATGAGCCTGTTCGAGAACTCGGCCCGGGTGCCGCTGGTGATCTACGACCCGCGGGCGAAGGGCAACGGCAAGACCTGCACGCGGACGGTCGAGCTGGTGGACCTGCACGCGACGCTGGCCGACCTGTGCGAGCTGACCGCGCCCAAGACCGACGGTACCAGCCTCAAGCCGCTGCTCGACGACCCGTCGGCGAAGTGGACCGAGCCGGCGTACACGCAGGTGGCCCGTGGCGGCAAGAAGAAGGGCAACCCGGTGATGGGCCGCAGCGTCCGCACCGAGCGCTACCGCTACACCGAGTGGGACGGCGGCAAACGCGGCGTGCAGCTCTACGACTACCAGACGGACCCGAAGGAGTTGAGGAACCTCGCCGACGACCCGAAGTACGCGGGCTCGGTGAAGGAGATGAAGGAGTTGCTGAAGAAATAAAGCGACGAATTCACCGCGGAGGGCGCGGAGGGCGCGGAGAGAAAGACTGAGTTGAACTGTCTTGAATTCCATTCTTCTCTCTGCGCCCTCCGCGCCCTCCGCGGTGAATTCTTGCCATCGCTTACGTCCGCCGCTTCGGCCCTCGGACGGCCTCGGCGGTGAGCGGGTCCTCGGGCCAGGAGTGCCGCGGGTAGCGCGACCGCAGTTCCTTGCGAACCTGCGGGTAGCCGGTCGTCCAGAAGCTGGCGAGGTCGTCGGTCACTTGCTGCGGGCGGTAGTTCGGGGCCAACAGGTGCAACAGCACCTTCACCCGTCCGCCCGCCACCCGCGGCGTCTCGGTCAGGCCGAATAGCTCTTGAATGCGCGCCGCCAGTACTGGCGGCCGACCCGCTTCGTACCGCAGCGCGATCCGGCTGCCGCTCGGGACCGCGATCCGCTCCGGGGCTTCGCGCTCGACGGCTTGCAACTGCTTGTAGGTGAGCAGCCCGGTCATGGCGTCGAGCCACGGGCCGTCCCGCACCTGCTCCAGCGACCTCCGCCCGCGGCACAGGTGTTCGAGCAGCGGCCGCAGGTCGGCGTCCTCCAACGACGGCAGGTCCAGCTCCGGCATCCACCCTCGCAGGCACCGGACGCGGGTGCGGAACTCTCCGGCTGGCGAATCCGCCGGCGGCAACACCTTCTCCAACCGCTCCGACGCCGCTTCGGCCAGCACCCGGGCGGCCTCGTGCTCGTCGGCGACGTGGGCCGGCGTGTCGTCCAGGACCAGGTCCTCGAACCGCGTCTGCTTGCGGGCGACGAGCTTTTCGCTCGGCTCGTCGAAGGCGACTTCGGTGACGATGGTCAGCCTCTCAGCCGGCAGCCATTCCCGGCGGACCGCCGACGCCAGCCGCACCAGCGACTCGACGCCGCCAGCATCCACTTCCACGCAGACGAATAGCTCCGACTCGACGACGCCGCTGGTCGGTGCGAGCCGGACGCCGCGGCCGCCGACCATCTTCGCGCGGCGGTCGCCCGGGCCGCGCCGCCGGGCGAGCCGGTCCGGGTACGTAGTGAAGACGGCGCGGAGGAGGGCTTCATCCCCTGGGACCGCGGCCG
>DASSAT010000271.1:0-5880 GCA_035699305.1 Fimbriiglobus sp.
GAACGCTGGGCCACGCGCGTCGCCGCCCAGCCCGAGGTCGCGCGCGTCGAGCCGTACTCCGTCGGGTTCGCCCTGTGGCTGAAGACCACCGGCCCGGACGCCGTGCCGGAGCCGCCGGAGATCATCACCGTCGTCGGCGCCAAGCTCGGCCCGGACTCGCTCGGGGCCATCGAATACCTCCGCACCCACGCTGACCTGATGGCCCGGCTCGCGGAGCCGTTCACCGTCGCGGTGGACGAGGCGGAGCTCGGCCGGCTCGGCGTCCGCCGGCTCGGCGACCAGGCCGAGGTCAGCGGCCGGCGGGTCCGCGTCGTCGGCACCGTCCGCGGGTACACCGGCATCAGCGGGCCGTACGTCTTCTGCTCGTTCGAGACCGCCCGGGCACTGATCCGCGACCCGGCCGGCGGGGCATCATATGTATTGGCGAAGTGCGACACGCCGGAAGCGGCTGTGGTCGCCGCCCGGCGGCTCGGGGCCTACGGGCGGATGAGCGCGTTCACCGCCGATGAGTTCTCGTCCCGCTCCCGGCTACACTGGCTGTTCACCACAAAGGCTGGGGTGGCGGTGGCGTTCACGGCGCTGTTGGGGCTGATCGTCGGGGCGGTGGTGACGAGCCAGACGCTCTACTCGGCGACGGCGGCCAGCCAGCGCGAGTTCGCCACCCTGCGGGCGATGGGCATCCCCCGGTGGCGGCTGAAGCTGACCGTCGTCGAGCAGTCGTTCTGGGTCGGGCTGGTCGGGATCGCGCTGGCGGCCCCGACGGCGGTCGTGCTCGCGGAGGTGGGCAACCGGGCCGGCACGCGGGTCTGGCTGCACCCGTATGTGGTGCTCGCCGCGGCGGGCGTCACCATGCTGATGGCCCTCGGGGCCGGGCTGGCGGCGCTGCGGTCGTTCCAGGGGGTCGATCCGGCACACAACATCCGCTAACTCAGTCATCAAGTCATCAAGTCGTCAGGTCATCAAGTCCGGGCCGTCCGGGCATTCGACTTGAAGACTTGACGACTTGATAACCTGACGACTGGGGATCGAGTATGGGCGAGGAGAGGCGGCCGCCGCGGGCGGGGTTCGTCGTGATGCTGGTGCTGCTGGCTGGGTCAATCGCCGGCACGGCGTGGTGGCTCAACCGGCCCAGCGCCGGTCCGCTGGCCGGACCTCCGCCGGAGGAGATCGACGTCTACTGCACCGGCCGGGTGGACGCCGCCGGGCAGGTCACGGCCCTAGACCCCGCGCTGCCCGGCCGGGTCGTCGAGGTCCACGTCAAGGAGGGCGCGACCGTCGCCGCCGGGCAGCCGCTCGTCCGGCTCGACGACTCCGTCGCCCAGGCCCGGCTCACCCAGGCCCAGGCCGCCCTCGACGCCGCCCAGGTCGAACTGGACGTGGCGCTACGCGACAAGGGGCGGGTGCCGAACCAGATCGCCGCCCGGGAGGCGCTGCTCAAGGCCGCGGCCGCGCGGGTCGAGGCGGCGCGGAAGCTCCTCCAGCAGCGCAAGGACCAGCAGCAAGTCACCCCGCTGGGCAAGCCCGAACTGGAGGCGATGGAGGCGCAAATCCGCGAGCTGGAGCAGATGGCCGCGTCGCAGCGGCTGGAGTTGGAAGACCTCAAGAAGCTCGACCCCGAACTGCGGGTCCGCGCCGCGCGCGCCAGACTCAAAGCCGCCGAGGCCGACCGCGACCTGGCCGAGAAGGCGGTCGCCGACTGCATCCTGAAGGCACCGGGACCGGGGACGATCCTGCGGCTCCAGGCGGCCAAGGGCGCCTTGATCGCTCCAGGAGCAGCAGTGCCGGCGGTGGTGTTCGCTCCGGCCGGGCCGCCGGTCGTGCGGGCCGAGGTGGATCAGGAGTCGCTCGGCCGGGTGGCGGTCGGGATGCCGGCCGAGGTGCAGGACGAGAACCACCCCGACGGGCCGGTGTGGAAGGGCCGGGTCAAGCAGATCGCCCGGTGGGTGGCCCAGCGGCGGAGCTACGTCCTAGAGCCGGGGGAGTTGAACGACGTGCGGACCGTCGAGTGTGTGGTCGAGCTGGACCCGCCGGCCGAGGGGCTTTGGATCGGCCAGCGGATGAGGGTGCGGCTCGTCCGGGGCGCCGGGCCGGGGCCGACGACGGCCTTCCTCCCCGGGACCGCGGCCGTCCCGGCCGCTCTTGCTACCCGAGTCGGGGACCTCCAACGACACCCAAGCGCCCCGACCGGTCGAGCAAGAGCGGCCGAGACGGCCGCGGTCCCAGGGCCTCGTTGAACCGACCCCCGGGCGGCCTTACAATGCCCGGGGTCGTCGGCCGGTGCTGTCATCCCCACTGGCCCGGCGGGCGCCGCCCGCCGGGGAGGCCCACCACCGAGGGGCTGCCGTGCAAGTGAAACTGTCGTGCCGTCACGGGCACCTGAGCGAGGACCACCAGGCGGAGGTCCGCGAGCGGGCGGAGAAGCTGCTCACCTACTTCGACCGGCTCACCTTCATTGAGGTGACGGTGGACTTCCAGAAGGGGGACGGCAAGGCGGTCGAGGTGATCGCCACCGCCGAGCACAAGCACGAGTTCGTCGGCCACGCCGAGGGCGACGACGTGCTCTTGGCCCTGACCGGGGCGATCGAGAAGGCCAAGCAGCAGATCAAGCACTACAAGGAGCGGCTCCAGGACCACCGCCGCGACCCGTCCCACGGCGGCCCCGACGGGATCAAGTCATGACGCCGGAGCCTCGGCCGACCGCCGCCCCGCCCGGGAGGCCCGCCGGGCCAGACCCCCCGCCCCGAGGAGTCGCAGGCATGCGGATGTCCCACTTCGTCATCAGGGACGCGATCGTTCCGGCGCTCGCCGCCGCCACCCGGGACGAAGTCATCCGGGAGTTGGTCCAGTCCCTGCACGCCGCCGGCCAGTTCCTCAACACCGACACCGAGGACATCGTCCGGGCGGTGCTGCGGCGGGAGCAGCTTGGCTCGACCGGCATCGACCGCGGGATCGCCATCCCGCACTCACGGCACGCGGCCGTCTCTCAGTTGGTCGGCACCATCGGGCTGTCCAAGGCGGAGGGCCGCATCCCGTTCGACGCCATCGACGGCGAACCGGTGGACATCGTGGTCCTGCTGATCTCGCCGCAGGACCGGCCGGGGGACCACCTGCGGGCGCTGGAGAACGTGGTCCAGACGATGCGCGACGACGAGTTCGTCCGGGCCTTGCGGGCGTGCCGGACCCGGGACGAGGTGTGGGCCTTGATCTCCGGCGGGCGGTAGGGGCGCGGGGAACCGGACCCGGAGGCGGGCGCGGCATGTCGGCCAACGGGGCGATACGGAAGGCGGTGACGGTCGCCAACCCCAACGGGTTGCACATGCGGCCGGCCACCCTCTTCGCCCTGGCGGCCCGGCAGTTCCGCTCGGCGGTGACGGTCTGGAACGGCGACCGGCGGGCCGACGGCAAGAGCTCGCTCGACCTGATCCTGCTGGTCGCCCTGCCGGGTGCTGAACTGATGCTGGAGGTGGACGGGGACGACTCGGCCGACGCGATCGGCCCGCTGGCCGACCTGCTCGGGTCGCCGGGCGAGGACATCTGACCCTGCGGGCGCGGCGGCGCGGCCCGCCCGAACCGTCAGGCGGTGGCATGGACATCCGACGCGGCATAGCCGTCACCCCGGGGGTGGCCATCGGCCCGGCCCTGGTGCTGGACACCGAGGGGGTGGTCATCTCCCAGCGGACCGTCCCGGCCGACCAGGCCGAGGCCGAGGTCCGCCGGCTCGCCGACGCCCTGGCCCTGGCCGCCGCCGACGCCCGCCACCTGGAAGCAACCCTGACCGAGAAGCTCGGCCAGGACATCGGCGACATCTTCCACGCCCACGCCTTCCTGGCCGAGGACCCGAGCCTGCGCCGCCACCTGGAGGGGTTGATCCGCTCCCAGCTCTACACCGCCGAGTACGCCGTCAGCCGGCACATCCGCACGCTTGTCAAGCGGCTCGACGAACTGCCGTCCGACCACCAGCACCAGTATTCCCGTCACCGGGCCGACCTGCTCGACCTGGAGAAGAACGTCCTCGGGCATCTGATGGGGGTGACGACCAACGGCGCGATCCCGCTGGCCGCCGGGCCGGTCATCGTCCTGGCCCACGACCTGACCCCCAGCGAGACCGCCGGGCTGGACCCCGACATCGTCCATGCCTTCGCCACCGAGAGCGGCGGCCCGACCAGCCACACCGCCATCATGGCCGACGCCCTCGGGCTGCCCGCGGTGGTCGGCCTCGGCCGGTTCCTCACCGACGTCTCCGGCGGCGACCTGGTGATCGTGGACGGCCGCAAGGGGCTGCTCATCCTCGACCCGGACGAGACGACGATCGCCGAGTACCGCGCCCTCCGACTGGCGCAGGAGTCGATCCACGTCGAGGAGCTGCCGACCGAGGTGCCGGCTGTCACCCGCGACGGCGTCACGGTGTCGCTTTTGGGCAACATCGAGTTCCCCGAGGAGGCGGCACACTGCGTCCCGCGCGGGGCCGAGGGGGTCGGGCTGTACCGGACCGAGTTCCTGTACATCAACAAAGCCGACGACCCGACCGAGGAGGACCACTTCCAGGCGTACAAGAAGGTGCTCGCTGACATCGGCCCCGGCCGGCCGGTCGTCATCCGCACCCTGGACATCGGGGCCGATAAGTTCTCCTCCGTCACCGGCCACCTCGACAGCGAGAAGAACCCGTTTCTGGGCCTGCGGAGCGTGCGGCTGTGCCTGAAGAACCTGGCGTTGTTCAAGACTCAACTCCGGGCGATCCTGCGGGCCAGCGTGCTCGGGGACATCCGCATCATGTTCCCGATGATCAGCACGGTGATGGAGTTGCGGCAGTGCAAGAGCCTGCTGGCCGAAGTTAAGGAGGACCTGGAGGAGGAAAGAATCCCCTTCAAACCGGACCTCCCGGTCGGTACGATGATCGAAGTGCCGTCCGCCGCCCTGGTGGCGGACCGGCTGGCCCGGGAGGTCGATTTCTTCTCGATCGGGACGAACGACCTGGTCCAGTACACCCTGGCGGCCGACCGGAACAACGAGAACGTGGCGGGCCTGTACAACCCGGCCGACCCGGCCGTGCTGCGGCTGATCCAGATGGTGGTCCAGGCGGCACAGCGGGAACAGATTGGGCTGAATGTGTGCGGGGAGATGAGCGGGGAGCCGATGTTCGCCCCGCTGTTGGTCGGGCTGGGGCTGCGACAGCTCAGCGCGACGCCCCGGAAGATCCCGGACATCAAGCGGGTCATCCGCAACCTCACCGCGCAGGACGCGGAGCGGGTGGCCGGCGAGGCGGTGCGGATGGAGACCGCCCGCGAGGTCTCGCGCTACCTGCGCGAGCAACTGCGACGTATCCTCCCCGATGCGGCCGACTGACCGGAGTGGCGCCGGGCGACCGCCCCGCCCCGAGTCGTCGGCCCGCGAGCGGGTCGAGACGATGAGGAACCACCGAAGTCCCGACGCGCCCGGCCCCTGGCCCGGCCTCCGGACCCCCGGCCCCCTCCGCGCTCGGTCCGCTCCCGCACCGGGATCAACCGAGACGCATTGATGGTCGGTGAGAAGTTCCGGTTCCGCTTCCGCAAGGCCGGCGACCTGCGGCTGCTGAGCCACCACGACCTGATGCGGTCCGCCGAGCGGCTGCTGCGGCGGGCTGACGTGCCGTTTAAGTCCACCGCCGGCTTCCACCCCACTCCGCGCCTCGTCTTCGCCCTCTCCCTGCCGCTGGGCGTCGTCGGTTTGAACGAGGTCGTCGAACTCGAACTGACCCGCCCCCTCGACTCCGACGAACTGCTCGAACGGCTCAACCGCCACGCCCCGGCCGGGCTGACGTTCACCTCCGCGAAGGCGGTCGAGATGTCGGCCGGCGCCGTCCCGAGGCGCGCGGTTTACCGATTGCCGCTGCGCTCTTCCTCC
>DASSAT010000272.1:0-8190 GCA_035699305.1 Fimbriiglobus sp.
CCCCCCCCCCCCCCCCCCCGGGCTTGATCCGCAAGACCCCTCACCCCTAACCCCTCTCCCCAGCGGGGAGAGGGGAACCAGACGGTGGGCCTCGCAGTCTCGGCCCACCCTACATCTTCAACTTAGCAAGATCCTTGTTGATGGCGTCCGGGTCGAACGCCTCGGGGTCGATCGGACCGCCGGCCCATTCGAGCATGTCCTCGTGTTCCGGGTCCTTCGGGTGGCCGAGGACGGCGAGCAACCGCTCGTAGCCGGGATACCCGCCGCAGTCGTCCGGCGGGCAGGCCCGGGCGCCGGCCGTACACCGCGGGTACTTGATCTTCGCCTCACGGGGGACGGTCTTCTCGATGGTGACCTGGTGGTCCCAGGAGTCCCCGAAGTCGTAGGTGTAGCGGAACTTCTTGACCCCCGCGGCGGCGAGTTGGCCGAGCGTGGCCTCGGACGCCGGCCGGTCCTCCGGGAAGTCGAGGAACTCCTCGTCCTGGTAGCGAGTGCGACCGACCTGGAAGCACCACAGGTGGGACGAGTCCCAGGGCATGAGCCGCTGGATGACCACGTGTAACATTTCGAGGGTGCAGTCCGGCACCTCGATCCGCCGCCAGATTTGCGGCTTGAGGTACTCCAGGGCGACCTTGAGCCGGTAGACGTCACCCGTCTTGGCGGCGGCCGGCGGCAGTCCGAGCGGCTTCTTGCGGGCCACGGGCAGTCCTCCGGTCAGGGGCGGGGGTTCAGTTGCGGGTCGTTGAACAGGTCGGCCAGCGGTAAGGCGAAGCCGGGGAGGACCGTTCCGCCGTCCAGGATGTCAGTGTCGCGCAGCAGGGTCACGAGGTCCGGCTGCCGCGGGTCGGCGTACATCTCGACGGTGCGGGCGTCCGGGTCGATGATCCAGACGAGCTTGGTCCCGGCGGCGAAGTACTCGCGGCGCTTGCGGGCCATTTCTCGCGGGGTGTTGCCCTCGGAGAGGATCTCGACGGCCAGATCCGGCGGGTAGTCGGCGACCGGCCGCAGGTGGGCGGTATCGCCCGGCAAGTTGGCCCAAGCAGTGAAGTAGAGGTCGGGCAGCCGGACTAGGCCGGCCCGAAGTCGCATGATGGCGTCCGGGGCGCCGACCACGCCGAGTCGGCGCGGGCGGACGAAGTTCATCAGGAAGAACATCAAGGTGGCGGCGAGTAACGATTCCCGATTGCCCATCGCCTTCTCCACCAGGATGCCGTCGATCAACTCGACCAGCCGCTTGGGTTCCCCGTCCACGAGGCGAACGACGTCCGCCTCGGCGGCGGTGCCGGGGTACGGCCGCCACAGGACGCGGTGTAACGGGATGTCGCCCAGCGCGCCGACCACGTCGGCCAGGGTATCGGGGCGGGGCGGGGCGCCAGGGGGGATCACCGCCGGGGTCATCACTCGGGTCTCCGTGGGCTTGCACTTACATCATACGGTGTGGGAACACGGCGGGGCGGGCCGGCCGGCCCGCCCCGTGCGTCCCCGGCAGTGGAGACCTACTTCGACGTGAACTTGATGTCGTAGGCGCCCGGCGCCGGGGCCTCGACCACCTCAACCGACACGGGAGTCTGCTCCGGGCTGGTGAACCGCGGGTGAATGTTCTCGGGCGCTCCGGGGACGGTGGTGTCCAGGTAAACCTTGTACCACCCGAGCGGGACGCCGTTGCCGCTGTCCCGATCCCGGACCGCCGTGGTCAGGAGGTTGAACTTCCCGTCCCGGACCGGGCCGAGACAGTCGGCCCGGACGGTGTTCCCCTTGGCCGGGTCCGGGTAGAAGTGGAGGACGCCGCCGCTGAACGGCTTCCCGTCGAGCGTCACCGCCCCGCTCACCGGGACCCTCTTGAACTCGCCGCCCCCGCAGCCGACCAGCGCCGCCAGCCCGAGGGCGCACAGGGTCGGGGGCAAGGCCCGCCGGGTCGTCATGCGGTTCCTCCGTCGGCTTGGGGTGGTCCGCCGCCCGGCGGGCTACCAGTCGTTGCCCAGAACCAGCCCGTCGTTCGGCACCCAGGCGGCCTTCCAGGTGGCGGCCGAGACGCTGGCCGAGGCGGTCCGGACGCTGCCGTCCCCGAGGGCGAGGACCATGACCGGGTGCGGCGTGATCATGGCGAACGGCTGGCAGAACCCCGGCCGCGGCTGGATCTGGAACGGCAGCCCGCCCTGGGTGAAGTCGTTGTTGAACCCGCGGACGCCGTTGACGTTCCGCGGCGTCTTGTTGACGCCGTTGCCGTTGGTCGGGCTGCCCGTGCCGCCGTAGAGCTTCCAGTACGTCGGCATACCGGTGACGGCCATCGCCCGGTACGGCGAGATGTTCCGCGGCTCGCCGAACACCAGGTTGTGGACGTCGAAGCTCACGCCCCAGACCGTCCGCGGGTCGCACTTCTCCAGCCGGTGCCCGACCACGGCCGTGTTGGACGTCCCGTCCGGCATGGCGGCGACGAGCGACTTGGGGGCGCTCGGGTCGAAGACCATGACGTTGCCGATGTAGCTGCCGGTCGAGTACCGCAGCGCCGCCGTCCCCGGGAAGGTCGGGGTGTTCACCGGGCCTTGCCCGTGGGTCGCCGTCGTGAACGGACCGGTGACGTGCTCGGTGTGCGTCCCGTCGCTGGGGCAGAGGTAGGTCTTGACGACCTTGTCGGAGAGGGCGACGACGGACATCTTGTAGATGTACCCGTCGGAGTTGACGACCGGGTTCGCCTTGGTCCCCTGCTGGAACAGCGGCGCCTGTTCGAGGTACGGCAGGATGGCGAACCACATGCTGTCGGACTGTCGGGAGCCGAACGGCACCGTCTGGTGCGTCCACCCCGGCGGCAGGGTGCCGTTGGCGTCGTGGTAGTTGTGGGCGGCCAGGACGATCTGCTTGAGGTTGTTCGAGCAGGTCATCCGAGCGGCGGCCTCCCGGACCTTCTGGACGGCGGGCAGTAGGAGACCGATCAGGATGGCGATGATGGCGATTACCACCAGCAGCTCGATCAGGGTGAACGCGGGTCGGTGGCGCGGGGCGGGCATGGGAGGCTCCGGTGAGAACGTGGGGCGGCCGGTCGCGGATCGATGAATGTGAGTGTGTCCGCACGACGAGGCGAGATAGGTGTACCACCGCCCGACCCGGGGACGCAAGCAGAAACTCCCGCCGATGCGTCCTCTCATCATTCCGGGTGCGTTCTCTCATCATTCCGGGAACGCGAACACCCCAGGCTCGACGCGGAAGTATCGGGCGAGCTTGCCGATTTGCTTGCGGGTGAGCTTCCGCTTGCCGGAGAGGACTTCGGAGACGGTGGATTCGGCGATGCCGGCCCCCTTGGCGACCTCGGCCTGGGTGACGCGGTGTGAGTCGAGGAACGATCGGAGCATGTCCGCGTCCGAGACCGGGGCGAGCGGAATGGTCGCGTCCTCGTACTTCTCAACGAGACGGTCCAGAACATCGAGGTAATCGAGTTCCGCCTTGTTCATGCGGTCCTGGTCGATCAACGAGTGGACGACCGCGACGGCGGTATCGAGTTCGTCGTCGGACCGGATCGGGCGGAGCGGGAACAGGCGGATCAGTTCCATGTACCGGTCCTTTTCCTTGCCGTAGACCGCCGCGAGAGTCGTGGATCGTTTGCGTGTAACCGTCATTCGTACTTCCAGTCGCCGCGGGTGTACTCGGCGTGCGTCAGGACGTGGCGGACGTACACCTTCCGGCGGTTGTAGTGGATGGTGGCGATCAGCCGGTACTTGTTCCCGCCGATGTCGAAGATCACGAACCGCTCGTATCGGTCCGCGTGGGGGTAATCGACGCGAACGGCGTCGAACGATTCCCACTTGGCCTTGAGAGCCCGCTTCAGCCAAGTCTCAAGCGGCTTCCGGGCACGCGGGTGTACGGTCCAGAACCGCTCGAGCGGTTTCTTGGAGATGACGTGCATAACGCACTCTCCGGCAAAATAACGTGTTTGGTCATGACATCACCAGAGGGGGCAGGACTCGTGGTAGGAAGTGCGACCCGTAACCCCGACTTGGTCGCACTCGGCGGGGTGCAGAAAAGGGTGAGTAACGCGGGCGGCCCATGTTCCCCGACTTGACCACTCACGGGTTCGCAGATAGCGAACCTCCCCAAGTATCTTCGCTTTCCGCGAACTAGTCAACCCCAATTCCCCTCCGCCTACAATTCCCGCACCATGCACCACCCCGCGCTCGACCCGCCGCTGCTCACCCCGGACCTGCCCGGCGTCGGCGGGCGGATCAAGGTCCGCCCGGACGACTTCGAGGTCGAGGAGGTGCCCTCCTACGAGCCGGCCGGCGCGGGCGACCACCTGTTCCTGTGGGTCGAGAAGCGCGGCGTCGGGCCGGAGTTCTTCGCCCGCACCATCGCCCAAAGGCTCGGCATCCACGCCGGGGCTGTCGGCACCGCGGGGCTGAAGGATCGCCACGCCGTCACCCGCCAGTGGGTGTCGGTCCCCGCGGACGCCGAGCCGCGGGTGAAGGACATCGACGGCGACGGCATCCGCGTGCTGACGGTGTCGCGCCACCCCAACAAGCTCAAGCCGGGACACCTCCGCGGCAACCGGTTCCGGCTGCTGATCCGCGACGCCGACGCGACGAAGGCCGATGCCTTCGCCGCGGTCGTCGAACGGCTCAAGTCGCACGGGATGCCGAACTACTACGGGCCGCAGCGGTTCGGCCGGGACGGCTCGACGCTCGAACTCGGGTTCCGCTGCCTGGCCGGGCAACAGCGGCGGCGGGTGCGGCCGTTCCAGTTCAAGTTCGCCCTCTCGGCGGTGCAATCGCTCTTCTTCAACGACTACCTCGGTCGGCGGCTGACCGATGGCCTCTTGCGGACGGTGCTGCCCGGCGACGTGATGATGAAACTGCCGGCCGGCGGCATCTTCGTCGCCGAGGACGTGCCGGCCGAGCAGGCGCGCTTCGACCGCCGCGAGACGGTGACGGCCGGCCCGATGTTCGGCGGCCGCATGTACCCGGCGAAGGGCGTCGCCGCGGAGCGCGAGGCGCGGGTGCTCGCCGACAACCGGCTCGCGCCAGCGGCGTTCGCCGGGTTCGGCAAGCTGATGTCCGGCACCCGGCGGCACAACCTCGTCTACCTTGACGACCTGACGGCCGACTGGGGGCCGGACGGGTTGCGGCTGGCGTTCACCCTGCCGTCGGGCTGCTACGCCACGGTGCTGCTGCGCGAGGTCATGAAATCCCCCGCAGAGTCGGAGGAAGAAGATTAACCACAGAGGCACAGAGGCACAGAGAAGACAGGAAGTTTGAGTGTGAAGATGCTCTGTTGAAAACCTCGTCGTCGGGTGGCTGTGTCTTCAGCCCGAAGGGCTGGGAGTTCTCAGCCCAGGGCAACGCCCTGGGGAGGAGGCCAACCGCACCGGAGCCCTGAAAGGGCGACACACGGCTATGCTGTCTCGCCCTTTCAGGGCTATGCGTCGGTGGGGCCGCGTCCCAGGGCTGCGCCCTGGGCTGAGGACTCCCAGCCCTTCGGGCTGAAGACAGGGCCGTCACATCACAAGCACTGCAACAGAGCAAGTGTGAAGACAGAAAGCCCTGGTCCCGCTTTTCTGAACATTGATTCCTATCTTCTCTGTGCCTCTGTGTCTCTGTGGTTAATTCCTCTCACTCGTGCCGCAGCGCCTCGACCGGCTGGACCCGGGCCGCCCGCCGGGCCGGGTAGACCGCGGCCAGCGTCGTCACCAGCGCCGCGAAGCCGACCGTCGCGGCCAGCAGCCACACGGGGAACTCGAAGACCGACTCGCTAATCAGCTGCTCGTGACGGGACTGCTCCTGCACCAGCCGGCGGACCAGCCCATCGCCGGGGACCGACAAGCCCCACGCCAGCCCCAGCCCGAGCAGCCCGCCCAGAAGCCCGATCGCCGCCCCCTCGGCCAGGAACTGCGTCATCACCTGCCGGTCGGTCGCCCCGAGCGCCTTCCAGACGCCGATCTCTTTCGTCCGCTCGACCACGCTGGTGACCAGCGTGTTGGTGATCCCCAGCGCCGCGACGAACAGCGACACCAGGGCGAACAGGTTCAGCCCGGCGGCGATCAGCGTCACCTCGCGCTTGGCCGCGTCGAACCACTCGACCGCGGAGAACTGCTCGAACCCCATCCGCTCGGCGGCCGCGGCCACCGCCTTCAGGTCGCCGCCCGGCCGGACCTTGAGCGTCGCCGCCTCGTACCCCGTCTCCCGCACCCACGGGAGCTGGCCGAACAGCCGGCCCCCGGCCCCCGGCGGCAGGAACACGTCCGCCCGCAGCAGCGCCCACCCGCCCTGCGACCGCTCCAATTCCTTGCGCTCGTCCAGCGTCGGCTCGCGGAGCACCCCGGCCACCCGCAGCTCGGCCCGGGCGGCGGCGTCCGACAGCCACGCCGGGGCCGGCTCGCTCTTCTTCCGGTCGCGCTCGGCGAACATCGCCTTCAGGGCCGCCCGCTCGGCCGGGGTCAGGTCGAGCTTGTCCACCGCGGCCGGCAGCTGGTCGGCGATCTTCTCCAGCGCCCGCTCCTGGACGGCGTTCACGTCTCCCGGCTGCACCCCGAACGACCGGGCCAGGTTGAGGTACTTGGTCATGCCGAACCCGCCGACCCCGACCCGGACCGGCCGGCCGATGGTCGCCGCGACCTGGGCGCCGTCCCGCACGCCCAACTCGTAAAGCAGGTACTCGGACACCAGCATCTCGTCGGTCGCGTCGGGGGCCGGCATTCGGCCGGCGACCAGCCGCCGTTCCAGCTCCGCGGGGGGCTTGCCGGCGACGACGAACACCTCCTCGGCGCGGTCGCCCAGCCAGGCCCGGCCGGCGCCCATCTGCCAGGCGACGACCTCGGTCACGTCCGGGACGGCGGCCAGCTCGGCGATCCGGTCCGGGGTGAGCGGGACCGGCGGCCGGCGGGGGTGGGTGTTCTGGTACTGCTCGACCTTCTTCGCCCGCAGCCGTTGCCGCCGCTCGTCGGACATCGCACCTTCGACGGCGATCGCCTCCGGCGGGATGTCGGCCTCCGGGACGGCCGACCCTTGATGGGCGACGTGGACGTGGACCTGCCAGAAGTTCGGCCGGCTGTGGAACTCGCGGTCGATCATGCCGCGCAGCCCGATCCCCAGGGACAGGCTGAACGCCAGGGCGCAGCCGCCGACCGCGACCCCGAGCAGGGTCAGGGTGGTGCGGGCCTTCTGCCGCCACAGCCCGCTGACGGCGGACCGGATCAGGTCAACACTCCGCACGGAGCCTCCCCACCCGGCCCGGACGGTCCTGCGGCGGCGTCATCCGACCGCGAACTCGGTGTGTTGTCGCAACTCGGCCGGGTGGAACCCGATGACGATGTCGCTCTTGGGTACCCCGGCCCGTACCAACTCCTCGACGATGGGTCGGTCGGTCGCGTCGTGCTGGACCCAGACCTTGCCGTCGATGATGTCGAGGTGGAAGATCACGTCATGAACGCGGCGGCGTCCCTGCCACCCGGACTGGACGAGTTCGAAGTGGTCGAGGGCCGGGTCGAACACGACCTCACAGCGCATCTGCTCGCCCGGCTTTGTCAGCCAAGCGGCGTACCCCTCGAGTTCTCGGCGGATGATCTCCCGATATCTTGTCAACTTATCCATCGGACGACCTCGCGGAGGTCCGGGTCGAAGACGAGGACCCGGATATTCAGATCGGCGACGACGATGCGTCCGAGTTGCTCGGACAGTATCCCATCGTACACCACTCGGGGGACGGCCATGAAGAGGGGTCGGTCGGGATGCTGACGGGCCAGGATCACCCGGTACATGGCGTACTGCCCGAGCGCTTCCTGCAAATCACGCACGGCCGACCCACCGGCGAAACTCTGCACCTCGACCGCTATCTTCTTGTCGTCCCTCTCCGCGGCGATGGTATTCCGCTCGGCCGCCAGATCGACGAACAGCTTCCGGTCCTCGACCGACAGGTACAATGGGTCGTCGGTGATCGTCCACCCGTCGGCGACCAGGGCGGCGATGACCGCGTCGTGGTGGATGTTCTTCGCGGGCATGGAGCCAGTCTGGGGGCATGGGGGTCGAACGACAACAAAAAACCGGAGGCCGCTCGACCTCCGGTCCGGATCGGATCGCTCATCCACGCGGCTTAATCGAGCGGGGCGACTTCGCCGCCGGCCGGGGTGACGGCCGCCCAGAACACCTCCGGCCGGACCCCGGGCCGGATCGTCCGCACGCTGCCGTCGAACAGCGCCACCGGCAGCCC
>DASSAT010000273.1:0-8270 GCA_035699305.1 Fimbriiglobus sp.
CCGTCCACGCACTCCGGCCAGCACGGCTCTTCGAGGAAGTACAGCCCGTAGGGTTCGAGCGCCTTCGCAAACTGCAAGCCCATCGCCGGCGACGGCCGGGCGTGGCAGTCCACCATGATATCGACGGCCTCGCCGACCGCCTCGCGCATCGCCGCGACGCACGCCTCGGCGGCGCGAACGGGTTTAAGTCCCTCCAGCGGCAGCGTCGGCGGGACGGCCATCGCCTTGAACGCGGTGAACCCGTCGGCCACCGCCTGCCGGGCCAGGTCAGCGAAGCGCTTCGCGTCGTCTGATGCTGTCTCGTAGAAGTCCTCCATCCGCCCGCCGCCGAGGTGGCAGTACAAGCGGACGTGGTCCCGCACCGGCCCGCCCCAGAGCGTCGCACACGGGACGCCGCACACCTTGCCGAGGATGTCCCACAGCGCCAGGTCGATGCCGGCGATGGCGGTCGCCCGGACGATGCCGTGGCCGTGCCAGAAGTGCTGGCGGTACATCATCTGCCAGAGGTGTTCGACCCGGGTCGGGTCTTCGCCGACGACCAGCTCGGCCAGGTCCGCGACGGCGCCGACCACGGCCCGGGTGTGCCACTCCAGCGTCGCCTCGCCCCAGCCGAACAGCCCGTCCCGGTCGGTGTGCACCTTGACGAACACCCAGTTGCGCATCCGGGCGTAGCAGACGTGCGTCTCGATCCGGGTGATCTTCATGGCGACGTTTTTCTGTGTGCGTCCCGACCCGAACGGATTAGGGTAAATGGTATGAAACGGCTCCTGTGCATCGTAGCGCTCGGCTTCACCTCGCGGCTAACCGCGGGGGATGTCGAGTTCAACCGGGACGTGCGGCCGATCCTGTCGAACAAGTGCTTCGCCTGCCACGGCCCCGACAAGAAGCACGTCGAGGCCGACCTGCGCCTCGACGTGGAGAAGAGCGCCAAGGAGGACCGCGGCGGCTACCGCGTCCTCACCCCCGGCCAACCGGACAAGAGCGAACTCGTCCGGCGGATCACGGCGGAGGACGCCTCCGAGCGGATGCCGCCGAAGAAGTCCGGCAAGACCCTCACCCCCGCCGAGATCGACGTGCTCACCCGCTGGGTGAAGCAAGGAGCCAAGTACCAGGCCCACTGGGCGTATGTGCCGCCGAAGCGGCACCCGGTCCCGGAGGTGACGGACGCGGGCTGGCCGCTTAACTGGACCGACCGGTTCGTCCTCGCCCGGCTGGAGAAGGAAGGGCTGAAGCCGTCGCCGGAGGCGGACAAGGTCACGCTCGTCCGCCGGCTGTACTTCGACCTGATCGGCCTGCCGCCGACGCCGCGGGAGGTGGACGCTTTCGTCACCGACGCGGACCCGCGCGCCTACGAGAAGGTGGTGGACAAGCTCCTCGCCAGCGAGCACTTCGGCGAGCGGATGGCGATCTACTGGCTCGACCTGGTGCGCTACGCCGACACGGTCGGCTACCACGGCGACCAGGACCACCACGCCTCGCCGTACCGTGACTACGTCATCGACGCCTTCAACCGCAACATCCCGTTCGACCGGTTCACGCGCGAGCAGCTGGCCGGCGACCTGCTGCCGGACAGCGGCGTCGATCAGCGGATCGCGTCGTGCTACAACCGGCTGTTGCAGACCTCGCACGAAGGCGGGGTGCAGCCGAAGGAGTACCTGGCGATCTACCTGGCCGACCGGGTGCGGAACCTGTCGGCGGTGTGGATGGGGGCGACGGTCGGCTGCGCCCAGTGCCACGACCACAAGTTCGACCCGTACACGCAGAAGGACTTCTACTCGCTGGGGGCGTTCTTCGCCGACGTGGACGAGGAGGACCACCTGCACGGTGGCGGCCGGGACGCGGTCCCGACCCGGCGGATGCCGGAGGTGCCGGTCTTCACCCGCCGGGAGCGCGAGCGCATAGCGGAGCTGGACCGGCAGATCGCCAAGGCCGACGAGGCCGACCGGCCCGCGCTTGAGGCGGAGCGCGCGGAGATCGCCAAGGACCGGCGGAAGGTCATGGTGACGCAGGCCGTCAAGCCACGGATGGTCCGGGTGCTGCCGCGCGGCAACTGGATGGACGACTCCGGCGCAATGGTCCAGTCGGCCGTGCCGGCGTTCCTGGGCAAGCTGGACGTCGGCAGCCGCCGGGCGAACCGGCTCGACCTCGCCGACTGGCTGACCGACTCGAAGGCGGGCGCCGGCGGGCTGACGGCGCGGGTGTTCGTCAACCGGCTGTGGTATCTCTACTTCGGCGTCGGGCTGTCGAAGAGCCTGGACGACTTCGGCGGCCAGGGCGAGCCGCCGACCCACCCGGAGTTGCTGGACAACCTCGCCGTCGAGTTCGCCGACCCGGCGAACCCCGAGCGGCAGCGAGGGGGTGGGGCCGAGCAACCCTGGGACATCAAGCGCATGGTCCGGCTGCTGGTGACGAGCCATGCCTATCGGCAGTCGTCGCTGGAGCCGCCGGCGCTGCGTGAGAAGGACCCCGAGAACCGCTTGTACGCCCGCCAGTCGCGGATGCGGCTGCCGGCCGAGGTCGTCCGCGACAACGCACTGTCACTGGCCGGGCTGCTGGTCCTGGACATCGGCGGCAAGCCGGCCAAGCCGTACCAGCCGGCCGGGTACTACCGGCACCTGAACTTTCCGAAGCGCGAGTACAAGGCCGACACGGGCCGCCAGCAGTGGCGGCGCGGCGTCTACACCCACTGGCAGCGGCAGTTCCTCCACCCGATGCTCAAGGCGTTCGACGCCCCGAGCCGGGAGGAGTGTACGGCGCAACGTCCGCGGTCGAACACCCCGCTGGCGGCGCTGGTTCTCTTGAACGACCCGACGTTCGTCGAGGCGGCGCGGGTGTTCGCCGAGCGGGTGGTGACCAAGGGCGACGACGCGGCCCGGGTCGGGTACGCCTTCCACCAGGCCACGTCGCGCGAGCCGGACGAGGTGGAACGCGGCGTCCTGCTGAAGCTGCTGGCGACGGAGCGGGCGCGGTACGAAGCCGACCCAAAGGCGGCCGGTGAGCTGGTACGGATCGGCCAGGCGCCGGTGCCGAAGGATGTCGATGTGGTGGAACTAGCAGCGTGGACGGCGGTGAGCCGCGCGATCCTGAACCTGAACGAAACGATAACGCGGAACTGACCGCCATGCCTTCGTAGGGTGGGCCGAGTCTTCGAGGCCAACCGTATTATGCTCGCACGGTGGGCCTCGAAGACTCGACCCACCCTACAAGACTACAAGACCCGAACCGATGACCCCATACCACCCGCTTACCCGCCGCACCTTCCTCACCACCTCCGGCGTCGGCCTCGGCTCGGTCGCGCTGAACCTGCTGCTCAACCGCGACCTCGCCGCCGCGCCCCGCGGCCTCGCCGGGCTGCCGCACTTCCCGCCGAAAGTCAAGCGGGTCATCTTCCTGTACATGTCCGGCGGACCGAGCCACCTGGAGACGTTCGACTACAAGCCGGAGCTTGCCAAACTCGACGGCAAGCCGATGCCGGAATCGGTCACGAAAGGTCAGCCGATCGCCCAGCTCCAGGGGGCGAAGCTGAAAATCCAGGGGCCGCTCACGAAGTTCAAGAAGCGCGGCAAGTCCGGCCAGTGGGTCAGCGACTTCCTGCCGGCCCACGCGAAGTTTATCGACGACATCGCCGTCATCCGGTCGATGATCACCGACCAGATCAACCACGACCCAGCCCACACGATGATGAACACCGGCACCGCCCTCAGCGGCCGGCCGTCGATGGGGTCGTGGGTGACATACGGCCTCGGCAGTGAGGCGGACGACCTGCCGGGGTTCGTCGTCCTCTCCAGCGTCGCCGGCCGCAACCCGCAGCCGATCGCCCAGCGGATGTGGGGGCCGGGGTTCCTGCCGAGCCGCTTCCAGGGGGTCGAGTTCAACGCCGCTGGCGACCCGGTCTACTACGTCCGCAACCCGGCCGGCGTCTCCGCCGCCGGCCAGCGGAGCGTGGTGGACGCGGTCCACGCCCTCGACCGGCACCGCAACGAGACGGTCCGCAACCCGGAGATCGACACCCGGCTGCTGGCCTACGAGATGGCGTTCCGCATGCAGACGTCGGTCCCGGAGCTGATGGACGTTTCGAAGGAGTCGAAGGAGACGCTCGACCTGTACGGGGCGAAGCCGGGCGACGGGTCGTTCGCGTCGAACTGCCTGCTGGCCCGGCGGCTGGCCGAGCGCGGGGTGCGGTTCATCCAACTCTACCACCGCGGCTGGGACCACCACGGCGACCTGGTCCGGTACATGAAGATCTGCTGCGGAGCGACCGACCGGGCGACGGGGGCGCTCCTGACCGACCTGAAGCGGCGCGGGCTGTGGGACGACACGCTCGTCATCTGGGGCGGCGAGTTCGGGCGGACGCCGATGTTCCAGGGCAAGGGCGGGCCGGGCCGGGACCACCACATCAAGGGGTTCTCGATGTGGCTGGCCGGCGGCGCGGTCAAGGGCGGCGTCGGCCACGGCGCGACGGACGAGCTGGGCTACAACGCGGTCGAAAGCCCGGTCCACGTCCGCGACCTGCACGCGACAGTGCTGTACCTGCTGGGCATCGACCACGAGCGGTTCACGGTGCAGTACCAGGGGCTGGACATGCGCTTGACCGGCGTCGAGAAGGCGCGGCCGGTCAAGGATATTCTGGCGTAACACCGTAATGTAGTAGGCACACTCCGTGTGCCGTTCTTCGGTTTCGTAATGTAGTAGGCACACTCCGTGTGCCGTTCTTCGGTTCCGTAATGTAGCAGGCACACTCCGTGTGCCGTTCTTCGGATCAGCAAGAACGGCACACGGAGTGTGCCTACTACATTACCACTTCACACCAGCTTCCACCCCTTGCGGTACTCGCGCCGGATGAAGGCGTCCGCCTCGGGGCAGTTCTTCGCCCGCATCGCCGCCGCGTCCCACTCTAACTTCTTGCCGGCCCGGTAGGCCACGTTGCCCAGGTGGTTCGACTCGGTCAGCCAGCCGGCGTACTCGAAGTTGCACGTCGTCGGCGCGCCGGTCTTCGCCGCGTGAATCCACTCCGCGTAGTGGCCCAGCGACTTCGGTATGGTCGGCGTCGGCGGCTGGAAGCCCGCGAACTCCTTCTCCGGCAAGAGGACGTGCTTGCGGGCGTCCGAGAGCAGCATCCCCTTGTCGCCGACGAAGACCGCCGCGTCCCCCCACTGGGGGATCGCCTTGTCCTTCCACAGTTGCGGCTTCTCGGTCCCCTGGTACCACGTCATCTTGACCGGCGGTAGCTCGCCGCGGGCCGGGAACTCGTAGACCGTCCGCATCGACGCCGGCGCCAGCTCCGGGTTCGGCGGCAGGCCGAACGACTCGACGGTCGAGGGCGCGTGGAGCTTGAGCGCCCAGAACGCGATGTCGTTGCGGTGGCTGCCTAGGTCGGACATGGTGCCGTTGCCAAAGTCCCACCACCGATACCACTTCGGCCCCGGCACGTAGACCGGATTGAACGGCCGCATCGGCGCCGGTCCGATCCACAGGTCCCAGTTCAGCGTTGCCGGCGGGACGACGGACTCCTTCGGCCGTTCGGTGAGGCCGACCATCTGGCCCTTGAAGGCCGGGTGGTCCTCGTACTTCTTGGCGTCCTCGACGGACTGCAAGCCCCAGGCGCGCGACACCCAGATGTGGATCTCGCGCACCGGCCCGATCGCGCCGCCCTGGATCAGTTCGACCACGCGCCGGGAGTTGTCGCTGGCGTGGGTCTGGGTGCCCATCTGGGTGGCGACCTTCGCCTTGGCCGCCATCTCGCGGATGACCCGCGCCTCCCAGATGTTGTACGTCAGCGGCTTCTCGCAGTAGACGTGCTTGCCCAGTTGCAGCGCCGGCAGGGTGGCGAAGGCGTGCGTGTGTTCGCAGGTGCTGACCACGACCGCGTCGATCTTGTTGGCCATCTCGTCGTAGAGCCGGCGGAAGTCGGAGTAGCGGGCCGCGTCGCGGTGCTTCTGGGCGGCCTTTTCGACGGCCGTGCTGTCCACGTCGCACAGGGCGACGATGTTCTCCGACTCGACCCCCTTGAGGTTGGCGGCCCCGCGGCCGCCGGAGCCGATCATGGCGATGCGGAGCTTGTCGTTGGCGTTGCGGGCGCGGAGGAACGCCGGGGCGGCGAGGGCGGCCGCAGCGGACGCGACGAACCGGCGGCGGGTGATGCGGCGGGTCATGGCGGCTCCTGGAACGGGGAAAGGGACGGGCTGGCGGGAGACACTGTACCACGGTGAGCAGCGAGGGTCACTACTCGGCATTCACCACAAAGGCACAAAGGTCACACAAAGAATACACAAAGGAAGTCAGGCACTTCTTCCCTTCGTGTGTCTTTGTGTGATCTTTGTGCCTTTGTGGTGAATGCTTTTCTTCCTCACCGCGGTTTGAGCCGATGCACCCGCCCTGCCGGCAAATCGGTCCACGTCCGGGTGACGCCGTTGATGCCCGGCCATCGCACCGTCACCTTGTCCGCCTTCGCGGACCGGCCGAGGCCGACCGTGACGACCTGCTCACTTTGACTCAAATAACCACGGGCGCCGGCGACGTGCCACCGCCGCACCACCCCGCCGGACTCGACCGTCACCTCGGCCCCGATCGCGCCGCCCACGTCGAACCGCAGCCAGTGGTTGCCGGTGCGGTTGTCGTTGCGCAGCAGCCGGGCGCGGCCGTTGTTCGCGGTCAGCACCAGGTCCAGGTCGCCGTCGCCGTCGTAGTCCAGGTAGGCGCACCCGCGGCCGACCCGCGGCTGGAACAGGTCCGGCCCGGCGTTCGCCTCCGCCACCGGCTCGAACAGATGCCCGTCCCGGTCGGTGCTCCAGTAGAGCTGCGCCGGCTGCGGGTGGGACTGGCCCGGCTGCGATAGGGCGATGTCCGGCTCCAGGTGGCCGTTGCACGTCAGTAGGTCGTTGCGGCCGTCCAGGTCGTAGTCGAGGAACAGCGCCCCGAACTTCATCGGCCCGCGGCTCGGCCCGGTCAGCCCCTCGGCCGCTGCCGTGTCGCGGAACAACAGCGGGCTGGCCGAGGCGAGCGCCAGCAGGGTGGCCGGCTCGTTGGTGAAGTTGGCGACCACCGCCGCGGGCCGGCCCGGGCGGACCTCGCCGTAGTCGATCCCCATGCCGCCGCGCGGCCGGCCCTCGGCGTAGGCGACGTTCGCGGTCAGGCCGATCTCCTCGAATCGTCGGCCGTTGGACGATGAGACATTGTGGAAGAAGAAGTTCCGTACCGTGTCGTCGGCGACGATCAGGTCCGGCCAGCCGTCGGCGTCCGGGTCGCACGCCACGACGCCCAGCGCCTTGCCGATCGGCTCGGGCCTGCTGTCGCGGCCGACCGGGTCGCTGACCTGCACGCCGGCCGCCGCGGACACGTCCTCGAACCGCTCGCCGAGGTTGCGGTACAGCAGGCAGTGCGCCCCGGGGAACTGCGTCGGCGGGACGTACGCCCGCCGGCCGCCGGGCAGCACCGCGTTGACCCCGAGGTCGTGGGCCGGGCTCCAGGTGACGTAGGAGCAGACGAACAGGTCGAGCCGGCCGTCGCCGTCGTAGTCGAGGAACGTGGCTGACGAGGGCCACGGGATCGGCTCAGACCACTTGTGGAACTCGTCGGCCGGCACGTCCGGCAGTGCGCCGACGGGCAGGCCGACGCGGCCGGTCACGTCGTCGAATCGCTGGCCGCCGAGGTTGCGATAGAGCCGACCGCCGCCGAGAGCGGTGACGAACAGGTCCGGCCAGCCGTCGGCGTCGAAGTCGCCGACCGCGGCGCCCAGGCCGTAGAGCGTCACGTCGAGGCCGACCGCCGCGGTCACGTCCGCGAACGTGCCGTCACCCTGGTTGCGGTAGAGGGCTTGCGTCGGCCGGCCGTCGGATGCACCGGGCCACGGGCGCGAGTTTACGAAGAACAGGTCCGGCCGGCCGTCGCGGTCGTAGTCGAGGACGGCGACGCCGGCGCCCATCGTCTCGGGCAGCAGCTTGCGACCCGCGGCCCCGTTGACGTGATGGAAGCGGATGCCGGCCGCGTCGGTCACGTCCGTGAACCGCACGTCGGGGAATGGGACGTCGTCGCGCCGCGGGTTGGAGGAGCCGGTCGGCGGGAATAGCCACAGGGCGACGGCGGCCACGACGCCGGCCCCGCCCAGGAGCGCCGCGAACAAGTACCGGTGCCGGGAGAAGAGTGTCATCGCGGTCATGCACCGCGAATTGTAGCCGATCCCTGGGACCGCGGCCGTCCCGGCCGCTCTTGCTGTGCGGACCGGGGGCTTGTACCGATGCGGAAGCATCCCGACCCGCGTGACAAGAGCGGCC
>DASSAT010000274.1:0-3271 GCA_035699305.1 Fimbriiglobus sp.
ACAGCCTTCCCCCCCACCCTAACCCTCCCCCCCAAGGGGGGAGGGAACAAGAGGGGAATCCTTCCCCCTTGGGGGGATGGGGACAAGAGCGCAACGAATCATTCGGATTCGGTATCATGGTCTACTTCCCGGGCTGTTGCAGGTAGCGGAACAGGTCGCGCCGCTCCTGCGGGGTGAGCGGGTCGAGGAGTTTCTCCGGCATCAGCGAGGTCGGCAGCTCCTTCAGCACGTCGATCCGGTCGCGGGGGATGCGGGCCTTCCGCGCCTGCGCGTCGATCAGGGTGACGCTCGCTCCATCCTGCTCGGCGATGACGCCGGTGCGGACGGTGCCGTCGAGGGTGTGGACCGCGTACTGGACGTACTGCGAACGAACGACGGCACCCGGATCGACGATCGTGCCCAGCAGCCAGGCGGTGTCGGCCCGGCTGCTGTTGGTCAGGTCCGGGCCGACGGAGCCGCCCTCGCCGAAGAGCGTGTGGCAAGTGCCGCAGGTCTTGGCGAACAGCAGCTTGCCGCGGGCGGTGTCGCCGGTGCCGGCCCGCAGGTCGTTGGCGAACCGCCGCACCTCGGCCAGCTTCTCCTCCGGCGTACCGGGCCGCACGCTCCCCCAGTGCTTGCGGACGGCGGCGTCGATGCCGGGGTCGGCGAACAGGGCCAGCAGCCGGACCTGCTCGACCGGCACGTCCATCGGGGCGACCGTCCCGGCGTCCACGACCGCCAGGAACGCCCGCGCCCAGTCCTTGCGGCCGAACAGGACGTCCCGTGCCCGCGCCTGCGCGGGCTTCGGCAGCGCCGGGTACGCCTTCAGGATCGCGTCGCCGGCGCCCGGGCCGCCGACCCGGCCGAGCACGGACAGGGCGAGCAACTGCACGTCAGCCTGGTTGGACGAAAGCAGACGCAGCACGACCGGCGCGCAACCTTCGGTGCCGAGTTCTTCGAACGCGGCGAGGCGTTCCAGCAGAAGCGGCCGGGGCGTCGTCGGGTCGGCGAGGTCGGCGTGGACCTGGTCGCGTGCGGCAGCCACGCCGGCGCGGAGGGCGAGCCGGGTCTGGGCGGCATCGGTCGGCGACTCCTCCCACGCGGCCCGGATGAGCGCGGCCAACTCCGGGGTAAGCGGGTCGTACTTCCGGGCGGGCTTCGCCGGTCCGGTGTCGGGCGCGGCGAGGGCGTCGAACAGCCCGCCCTGGCCGACCGGCGGCAGCCCGACGGCCCGCTCCGCCAGCCCGCGGTCGAGGTCGTCGTACAGCGCCGACCGCTCCGACGGCGTGAGTGCCACCAACAGCGCGTGAGCCGCGTGGTAGCCCAGGGCGGTCCCATCGGCGGCGTACCGGCGGACGAGCCGGCCGAGGTTCGCCCGCACCAGCTTGCTCTTACGGCTCGCCAGCGACGCGAAGAACGCGGTCACTCGCTGGTGCTCGGGGATGGCGTGGCGCTCGACCGCCCACCAGAGCAGCCACGAGATCACCGGGTCGGCGGCGTCGGCATCACGGGTCAGCAACCGCTCGATGACCGGCAGCGCCTGCCTGCCCGGGAGCCGTTTCGCCGTGCAGGCGAGCTGCGCCCGCACCACCGGACTCGGGTCGGACGCAGCCAGCTCCGCGAACCGCCCGGCGAGTGACGGTGACACCTTCTTGGAATCACCGAGCAGCCGCACCACCCAGGCGCGAACAAACTCGCTGGGGTGCGACAACAGCTCCGCCGCGAGGTCGTCGCCGAACCCGCCCGAGGCGTGCAGCGCCCACAAGCCCCGGAGCGAGAGCCGCTCGTCCGTCCGCTGCCGGGCCATATCGCTCAACAGCGGCCAGACGGACTTGTCCTTCCGCTCCGCAAGCAGCACCCGGGCGCGGTCGGCGTACCAGCCGTTCGGGTGCTTGAGCAGTTCGACCAGTTCGCGCGACGAGAGTTTCGCCAGATCGAACTTCGCCACCGGCTTCGTGCCCGCTGCCTCGATCTTGTAGATGCGGCCGTTGGACCGGTCCCAGTCGGCGTCCGGGTCGGGGTGGGCGGTCCGCTTGTCAGTGAAGTCGCTCAGGTACACGGACCCGTCCGGCCCCAGGCACAGGTCGGTCGCCCCGAACCAGGTGTCGCGGCTGTCGAGCAGCAGCTCGCGGAAGTGGGCCGTCACCGTCGCCCCTTCCTGCTTCAGTTCCCAGCTCGACGCGGTGTGCCGGAGGAAGTCGCCGGCCAGGAACCGGCCGCGGAAGCGCTCGGGGAAGGTGTGGCCACGGTAGATCGTGCCGCCGGTCGTCGGCCCGCCGGTCGGGGCGTCGGGGGCGACGTGCGACAGCCAGCCGTAGGCGAACGGGTTGTGCAGCGGGCCGTGCTTGCCGAAGCTCTTCTGGTAGTACGCCCCCTGGTGGGCGTGCCAGAACAGCCCGACGTTCGACGAGTAGAACAGGTTGCCGTGGTCGTCGAAGGTCAGCCCGTAGACGTTGCCGCCCCCCTCGCAGAACAGCTCGAATTCCTTCGTCACCGGATGATACCGCCACACCCCCTGCTGGAACTCGACGCCACGGACGCGGCAAGTGGTGGTGCTGCCGTTGAGGCCGTACAGCCAGCCGTCCGGCCCCCAGGTGAGGTGGTTGGCCAGCGACTGCGCGTCCTCCATACCGAAGCCCGTCAGCAGCACCTCGGGGTCGGCGTCGGGTACGTCGTCGCGGTCGCGGTCCGGGTAGAAGAGCAGGTACGGCGCCTGGAGGACATAGACGCCACCGAAGCCGAACTCGACCCCGGTGCAGAGGTTCAACCCGCTCACGAAGTCCCGGAACTTGTCGGCGCGGCCGTCGCCGTTGGTGTCTTCACAGATGGTGATGCGGTCGGCGCCCCGCGGCCCCTTCGGCGGCGGCTCCGGGACGCGGTCGTAGACGGTCCGCGACCAGCGATCGACCTTCACCCGCTTCAGCCCGGCCGGGTTCGGGTATTGAAGATACTGGATGGTCCACACCCGGCCGCGGTCGTCGCACTTGACGAAGATCGGCTGGCGCACGTCCGGCTCGGCGGCGAACAGCTTGACGGCGAGGCCGTCGGCCGGCTTCATGCGCTTCGCCGCGTCGGCCGGCGCGAACCCCTGGCCCGGCGAGCGGGGGAGCGCGGCGACCGATCCGGCGAGCAGGGCGAGGAGGAGGATGGATCGGGGCATCAGATTTCGCGGGAAGGACGGCGGCGGATCGGGCATAGTGTACCCCAACTGCGTCCCCGTTCCCACGCTTCCCTGGGACCGCGGCCGTCCCGGCCGCTCTTGCTCCACCGGTCGGTGAGTTCGACTGTCGCC
>DASSAT010000275.1:0-26725 GCA_035699305.1 Fimbriiglobus sp.
TGCCCCGACTCCGCTACCTGCTGCCGATCGCGCTCGCCGCGTACCTCGCCACCGGCGTCTACCAGGTCGGGCCGGACGAGCGCGCGGTCGTCCGCCGGTTCGGGGCGGTCGTCGCCCGGCCCGGGCCGGGGCTGTGGGTCGGGCTGCCGTGGGGCATCGACCGCGTGGACCGCGTCCAGGTCCGCACCGTCCGCCAGCTCGCCGTAGGCTTCACCCCGGACGCGACCGCCGACCTGCCCGTCACCCCGCCCGGCCAACTCCTGACCGGCGACCAGAACCTGGTCAACATCCGCCTCGTCGTCGAGTACGCCGTGAGCGACCGCGATGGCGAACTCGAAGCGTTCGTCGCGCACCGCGACTCGGCCGACGCGATCCTCTCACGCGAGGCGGGAGCACTCGCCGGCGAGTGGGCGGCCGGCCGTCCCGTGGACGAGGTGCTGCTGGCCGGCCGGGCTGCCCTGTCGCTGTGGATGATGGACCGGCTCCCCGATCGACTGGCCGCGCACCGGCTCGGCGTCGTCGTGCAGCGGGTGAGCGTCGAGTACCTCGCCCCGCCGGACCGGGTGGCGGAGGTGTCCGTCCGCGACATGTTCGAGGCGGTCAACCAGGCGCAGACCGGCATCCGCACGTTAGAGAACCAGGCCCGTCAGGAGGCCACCCAGCGCCGTCGCGAGGCCGAGGCGACGCGGTTCCGGCTCGACCAGCAGGCCCAAGCGTACCGCGCCGAGAAACTGGCGCTGGCGAAGGCCGACGCGGAGTCGTTCCTGAAGCGGCTGGAGCAGTACCGCCGGCTGAGGCAGTCCAACCCGGACGTGCTGGCCGGCATCTGGTGGGAGGAGATGGGCCGGACGCTGTTGGGCATGAAGGGCCGCGGCCGGGTGGACCTGCTCGACCAGTACCTCGGCCCCAACGGGCTGGACGTGACGCAGTTCCTTCCCACGAAGAAGAAGTAAGTGGGGCCGGTCATGAAGCCGGTGTGGATTGAGTACGAGGTGAAACCACGGGACATGGTGGCCGTGTCGCTCTTTCAGCATCGGATGGTCGGCGCGACACGGAAGATGAAACTCACGTATGCGGTAGTCGGGGTGATCTTGGTCCTGACCGGTTCCGGAGGGTTCGTGGCGGCGGTACTCTACCCGAAGCTGTTCCTGGGATCACTCCCCTACAGCATCCTGAGCTGGGCCGTTGGCGTCGGCTGCCTTGTTGTCGCCGTCCTGGCTGTACCGCACCTGCGCGTCGCGTTCACCCGTCATTACACCGCACCTCACGTCCGGCGCTTCCTCGGCCGGTGCTCCTTCGCGGTGACCGACGAAGGATTCGTGGTCTGCTCACCCGGCGGCACCTATAGCCATCCCTGGCCAGCAGTAGTCGCGGTCGCGGTTACCGCGGAGTACGCATTCGTTACCGCCGCGCTCCTGACCTACCCGGTTCCGCGGCGAGCATTCCCTGACGATGCCGCGTTTGATACTTTCGTGACGGCGGTCCGGGAAGGGATCGAGCGATACGGATCGGTATCCGGTGACGGCTCAGCTGTCGGATAAATTGTCATCGGCCGCCCCTCGACCCCGGCCCGTAGGAACAACGCCGTGCCGAAGCTGACCGTCCTCTCTGGCTCTGACGCCGGGCGCGAGTTCGACCTCGCGGCCCCGAGCGTCAGCGTCGGCCGGCACTCGACCAACGCCGTCCACCTGCACGACGAGCGCGTCTCCCGCCGGCACCTGGAGCTGCGCGCCAACCCGGCCGGCGGGTACCAACTCTTCGACCTCGGCAGCGGCAACGGCACCCGCGTTAACGGACGACCGGTCCAGGTCATCGACCTGCGGCCCGGCGACCGCATCGAACTCGGCGACACCACCCTAGAATACACGGGCGATGTCCCTGCCGAACGCACCCGACTCGTCGTCCGCCCGTCCGGATCGGTGCCGTCGGCCATCCTGCGGACCGTCGCCGCCGACGCCGGCAGCCAGATCCTCGCTCGCCCGGACCTCGCCACCGACTGGGTCCGCACCCGGCTCGCCAGCCTCGCGGTGATGTACGAGGCGTCCGCCGCGGTCAGCCACATCCTCGACGTGGACGAACTACTCGGCCGGATCGTGGACCTCGCCCTGCGGACCACCGACGCCGACCACGGCTGCGCTCTGCTTGCTGACCCGGACACCGGCGACCTCGCCCCCACCGCGGCCCGCTCCCGCCCGGGCCACACCGACGCCGAGTTCGTCGTCAGCCGCACCGTCGCCGACCACGTATTGAAGGAAGAGCAAGGCGTGCTGGTCGCCGACGCGGCTGCCGACGAGCGGTTCCGCGGCGGCGAGAGCATCGCTCGCCACCGCATCCGCGAGGTGATCTGCGTCCCGCTGCGCGGCCGCCGCGAGACCGTGGGCGTTCTGTTCCTGGACACGCAGGCATTGAACAGAGGGGGAGACGAGGAGAAGAGGAGAGGGTTCGAACCAGAGGGGGAGAAGAGGAGAGGGGGAGAAGAGGAGAGGGGGGCGGATTCTTTCTCCTCTTCTCCCCCTCTCCTCTTCTCCCCCTCTCGGTTTACCGAGGACCACCTCAACCTCGCCGTGGCGCTGGCCCACCAGGCGGCGCTGGCGGTCGAGGAGACGCGGTACTACCGGGCGCTGGTCCAGGCCGAGAAGTTGGCCGCGGTCGGGCAGACCATCGCCGCCCTGTCGCACCACATCAAGAACATCATGCAGGGGGTCCGGTTCGGCGGCGACATGGTCCGCACCGCGATGGCCGACGACGACACGGAACTATTGCAGAAGGGCTGGAGGCTGGTCGAGAAGAACCAGGCGCGGATCGACGACCTGATCCTCGACATGCTCAGCTACTCCAAGGACCGCGAGCCGGCGACGGAGCCGACGGCGCTCAACGCCCTGGTCGAGGACGTGCTGGAGGTGGTCCGCGGACGGGCTACCGGGCTGCGGGTGGCGCTGGACTGGAAGCCGGGCGAACTGCCGGAGGTGCCGTGCGACCCGGAGGGCATCCACAAGGCGCTCTTGAACGTGGCGAGCAACGCCGTGGACGCGGTTGAGGGAAAGGAATCGCCGCGTGTCGAATTCAGTACCGGACTTTCCGCCGACGGCCGGTTCGCCGAAATCGCCGTCGCCGACAACGGCCCCGGCATCCCGGCCGACAGGCTCGCCGACGTCTTCAAGCCGTTCGTCAGCTCGAAGGGGTCGAAGGGGACCGGCCTGGGCCTGCCGGTCAGCCGAAAGGTCCTCCGCGAACACGGCGGCGACGTGACCGTGGAGAGTTCGCCTGGGCTGGGGTGTCGGTTCGTGCTGCAAATCCCGCTGGAGCGACGAGCGACGAGCGACGAGGAGTAGGCAGAAAAGATGGAAGGCCCGATCACCGTGCGGCTCGTCAATCACCCGACTTGAGACTACCGGTGCCCGGCATGCCCCGGGTCAGCCACCAGATCGCGGCGATCACGAACACGTCGAACGCCAGGTGGAACGGCACGATCCAGCTCGCGTGCGGGGCCATCACCGCGAAGTCGAGCTTGTCGGCCAGCGTCGGGTCGGCGGCGAGCTTGTGCTTGATCGCCTCGGTCAGGGACGCCCACTGCTTGGTGACGTGAAGCATCCCGAGCAGGTGCGTGACGGCGAAGAACGCGAACGCGGCCATCAGCACCCGCGCGGCCCGGCGGTCGGCCCGCAGCGCCGGCGACAGCCCGACCGCCGCCAGCAGCGCGATCCCGCCGAGCAGCAGGACGTTCCACCCGGCGAAGATGAAGTCCGACCGCCGCAGGACCTCCGCGAGCAGGGCATCCTCACTCATGGACGGTCCCGCCGAAGGTGACGCGCCGCCGCCGGACCTTGGAGACCGGCTGATCGGGGTGGGCCGGGTTCGGGACAAGGCGCTGCCCGACGCAGTCGGCGAACAGGTCGAGTTTCTCCAGCACCGTCTGCCCGATCAGAACTTCATCGCCGAGGACGAGCGCCTCTTCGATGGTATCTCGGCCCATGACATCGAAGATAATACCTTCCGTAATGCCGACGGTCTCCGTGCGGCCGTCGGCATAGCCGGCCACCCGGTTGCCGCGGATGCCCACCCCGAGTTTCTCCAGAACATACGGCGGCACCACGGACCGGACGGCGCCGGTGTCCACAACCGCATCCGCCTCGTAGGTTCGGATTTTCTTCTTGGCGAGTTTCTTCGCCCGGTGACGGGTCTCGTCGGAAGCGTTCGTCAGCTTCACCTTGACCCGGATCTCGCCCATGTCCGCCTCCGCCGGTTTCATGTCTGCAACCTCCTACCGGTTCGCGCGGTCATTGTACCGCGGTCAGAACTGCCGCAGGAACCGCAGGTCGTTCTGCCAGAACAGGCGGATGTCGTCGATCGCGTGCTTGAGCATCAGCATCCGCTGCGGGCCCATGCCGAACGCGAACCCCGTCACCTTGCCCGGGTCGTAGCCGCCGTGCCGCAGGACCGTCGGATGCACCATGCCGGCGCCCATGATCTCCAGCCAGCCGGTCCCTTTCGTCAGCCGGTCGCGGTTCGGGTCGTCCGCCGGCCAGTCGATGTCCACCTCGATCGACGGCTCGGTGAACGGGAAGTAGCTCGACCGGATGCGGACCTGCCGCTCGGGGCCGAAGAGGCGATGCGCGAACGCGGTGATGGTCCCCTTCAGGTCGGCCATCGTCACCCCCTCGCCGATGACCAGCCCCTCGACCTGGTAGAACTGGATCTCGCTTCGGGTGCTGATCGCCTCGTTGCGGTAGCACATCCCAGGCAGGATGACCCGGACCGGGTTCGGGGCCGACTCGCGCATGACGTGGATCTGGCCCGGCGAGGTGTGCGTCCGCAGCACGACGCCGGGCGTCGTGGTGAAGAACGTGTCCCACATGTCCCGGGCCGGGTGGTGCTCGGGCATGTTCAGGTATTCGAAGTTGTACTGGTCGGTCTCGACCTCGCGGCTGCGGTAGACTTGGAAGCCCATGTCGGCGAAGACGGCGGTGATCTGCCGGAGGATTTGTGTCGCCGGGTGTAGACGGCCGCGGGTGCGCGGCCGGCCGGGGAGCGTCACGTCCAGCGGGCTGGCGGTCAGGCTGGCCGCGAGCGCCTTTCCCTTCGCCGCGGACAGGGCCGACTCGTAGGCATCGGTCAGCGCGACCTTGACGCGGTTGGCCTCCTGGCCGAAGGCGGCACGCTGCTCCTTGGGCACGCCGCCGATCTTCGACAGCGCGGCCTTCATCAGCCCCTTGTCGCCGAAGTACTTTGTGTTCCAGGCCCGCAGGGCGGTCTCGTCGGCGCAGGCTTGCTGTTCGGAAAGCCCCTGCGCTTCGAGGGACTTCAGTTCGTCGGTCGCGGTTCCGTCGGCCATTGAGGGAGGCTCCGTTCGGCGGTGCGGACCGGGTTAGTGTGGAAAGCGGAACGCGGACGGACAAGCCGCCCGCGTTCGAATGGAGGCCGTTTCGCGCCGGCCGGTTCGGCTACTTCAGCTCCCAGCCCTTGCGGACCTGCCACTTGATGTACTTGTCCGCCTCCGGCGAGTCGGTCTTGCCGGCCGCCTCGTCCCAGGCGATCGCCTTGCCACTGCGGTACGCCACGTTGCCCAGCAGCACCGCCTCGGCCAGCGTCCCCGAGTAGCCGAAGTTGCAGGTCGTGGTGCCGCCGGTCCGGATCGCGTTCAGCCACTCCTGGTGGTGGCCGACCGACTTCGGGATCGACGGGGCCGGCGGCGTGAAGTCCCGCGCGAACGCCTCGGGCAGGACGCGGTAATTCGAGTAGCCGGCGACCAACTTGCCGTTGGTCCCCTCGAACAGCACGCCGTTGGAGAAGCCGGGAATCTTCGTCTTGCCGTCGTCCGGGCCGGAGGTGCCGTGATACCAGGTCATGTGCAGGGCGGGCCGCTTGCCGACGGCCGCGTACTCGTAATCGACCCGCATCGTGTTCGGCACCTTGTTGTCGGCGTCCGGGATCGGGGTGCCGGATGCCTTTACCGTGGCCGGGGCGCCGAGGCCGAGCGCCCAGTACGGCAAGTCCATGTAGTGGCAGCCGAAGTCGGCCAGCGTGCCGCCGCCGAACGGCCACCAGTACCGCCAGTTGAAGTGCGGCCAGGTGCCGCCGTGCTCCTCGTGCTTCGCGTAGAAGAACTCGTGCGGCACCGGGCCGAGCCACTGGTCGATGCTGAAGTGGATCGGCTTGACCGGGGTGCTTACCTTCTTCGCGGCGTCCGGCTTGCGGGCGAGCCAGACCTGCACGCGATGGATCGGCCCGAGCAGCCCGGCTTGCACGATCTCGACGACGCGGCGGTAGTTGTCCTCGGCGTGGATTTGCGTGCCCATCTGGGTGACGAGTTTCTTGTCCCTGGCCGCCTGTCGCATGAGGCGGACTTCCTCGACCGAGTGGGCCAGCGGCTTCTCGCAGTACAGGTGCTTGCCGCGGCCCATTGCGATCAGGCCCGCGTGGGCGTGGGTGTGGTCCGGGGTGCTGACGACGACCGCATCGACCTTGTTGGCGACGGCGTCGAGCATCTTGCGGTAGTCGGTGAAGTACTGGGCGCCGGGGAACTGCTCGCGGGCCTTGGCAGCGTGGGCCGGGTCCACGTCGCACAACGCGACGATGTTCTCGTCCTCGACGCCCTTGAGGTTGGCGCCGCCGCGGTTGGCGACGCCGACGACGGCGAGGCGGACCTTCTCCTTCGGCTCGCCCGGCGCGAACGCCTTGACGTAAGGAGCAGCAGCAACGGCCACGGACGCGGCAAGGAACCGGCGGCGGGAGACGCGGGGGCGCATGGCGGGGGCCTCGGTGGGAAGCGTATCGGGCAGGTGGTGATACGTTACCCGAGGGGAGGCCGGAAGTCGAACGGTCAGTCAACGTCGTTGACAGGAGGGGACGGAGGTAGAGAGTGTGCGTAGGCGAGTCCGAGGGCAATAATCCCGAGCGGCCAGCCGAATAGGTAGATGCAGAAGATAACTTCCTTCAGCCAGTCCGCGGTGCCGTTCGCCAACTTACCTGCCCCGATGACACCAGCCGAGCCGGCGCAGAGGATCGCGCCGAGTAGGGCCGGAGCGATGACCTTGGGTCGTCCTCGGCTCCACCAAGCCGCTGCCCCGAAGAGTAGCTGCGGAAAAATAATGAACAGCCAGACCACTACATCGACGAGTAGGTCCATCCGATTCGGGGGAAACCGGACCCACTGCCGTGCCGTTAGTCCAATGAAGACTAGCAAGCTGAACGCCAACCACCCCAGCGTGACCAACGCGAGCGGGCCAACGCCGGGGCTGCGGTTAGTGTCCATTGCCGGTTACTTCGCGGCCTTGCGCTGGGCGGCGAGGTCGGGGTGAAGGTTCGCTTTCGCCAACTCGACCAACTGGTCGAACGTGGCCGGGTCGTGGATGGCGATCTCGGAGAGCGATTTGCGGTCCAGCGCCCCCAGCGCCCGCTGCAAGCCGTGGATGAACTCGCTGTACCGCATCCCCCGCATCCGGCAGGCGGCGTTGATGCGGATAATCCACAGCCGACGGAAGTCGCGCTTGCGTGCCCGCCGGTCGCGGAAGGCGTAGACCCGGGAGCGGATCAGGGTGACGATCGCCTGACGGTACAGATTGTGGCGGCTCAGCCGAAACCCCTTGGTCAGCTTCCGCGTCCGCCGTCGGCGGGCGGCGGTCGTCTTCGGGCTACCTGCGCGAACCATGACGGGAACCCCTGGGTGTGTGCGTGTGTGCGGTCAAGCCCACCCGTGGCAACGGGTGGGCTTGCGGCCCTTAGTACTCGCCCATGGCGATTAGGTACTTCTTGACGATCGCGCCGGTGGTCACGCCCTTGCGGCGGAGCTGGCGGATCTTCTTGCCGGACATGTGGGCGTTCAGGTGCCGCTTGCCGCAGGTGCCGTGCTTGAGCTTGCCGGTCCCGGTCGCCTTGATCCGCTTCTTGACGCTCTTGTTGGTCTTCTGCTTCTTGGCCATGACCTCGGTCTCCACCCCGACGTTGCCGCCGGGGGAAGGGGTGCAAGGGGGCGACGGTCGGCCGTCGCACTTGAGGGCCCCGACCCCAGTTCAGGGTTGACGGACGCAAAAAAGACCGGAACCCGGTGCCGGGTTCCGATCGGTGGTCCGCTCGGTAGATGGTGATTGTAAGGCGCTGGGGGATAACGGGAAGAGGAGAATCCTCCCAAGCCCACGGACGGCAGTCCGTGGGCTTCGCTCCCCTTACTTATTACCCTTCGGGGCCAGCAAAGCCGTCATCTGCTTGCCCTCCATGGACGGCGGCTTCTCGACCTTGCAGGCGTCCTGGAGCTGGGCGAGCATCCCGTCGATGATCCGCCGGCCCTCCTCGATGTGCTGCATCTCCCGGCCGCGGAACTGCACCCGCAGGAGCACCTTGTCGCCGTCTTCGAGAAAGCCGCGGGCCTGGTTGATGCGGGTGACGATGTCGTGCTGACCGGTCTTGGGCCGGACCCGAAGCTCCTTGAGCTTCTGCTGGTGGGTCTTCTGGGCCTGCTTCTTGGACTGGGAGTACTTGAACTTCCCGTAGTCCATGATCTTGCAGACGGGGGGCCGCTCGGTGGCGGCGACCTCGACCAGGTCCAGACCGGCCTCGCGGGCCATCTCCAGCGCCTGGGAGGTGGGGACGATGCCGTGCTGCTCGCCCTCGGCGCCGATCAACCGGATCGGGCTGATGCGGATCTGCTCGTTGAGACGGGGGCCGGTCGGGCCGCGGGGCGGGGCGTTGCGATCGAACGGGGGGATGCGTGGTCTCCTTTCGCGCCAGCGTGGTCCCGGCAAACCGATGGCCGGGGTAAGACGGACAACTTCTTATGGATAACTTGCCGATCCCGCGCCGTCAACGGCGGCCGGCGCGAAAATCCCGCCCACGCCCTTGCCGGCCGAACCCGCCCGGCCAAGAATGGCCGCGCGGCTCGACCCGGGCCGCCCGGAGTCCGAACGACCCCTTGTGGAGGAGACCCCATGACGTTCCGAACGGCCCGCTGGGCCGTCGGGGCGGCGGCGGTGCTGGCCGGGCTGGTCCTGGCTGGCGGCGCGACAGCCGACGACTCGAAGCTCAAGGTCCAGGTCGGGGACCCGTTCCCCGCCATCGCGGTGCCGGCGGCGCAGGCCGGCAAGGTGCCCGGCAAGAAGCCCGGCGACCCGGTCAGCGTCGCCGACCTGAAGGGGAAGGTGGTGGTGGTGGCGTTCTACCCGAAAGCCCTCACCGGCGGGTGAACAACCGAGATGTGTGGGTTCCGCGACCTCCTGAACGCCAAGGAGATCCCCGCCGGCACGGTCGTGCTCGGCGCCAGCGCGGACACCGTGGAACTGAACCAGAAGTTCGCCGACAAGAACGAGTACCCCTTCGCCCTGCTGTCCGACCACGAGCTGAAGCTGATCCGGGCGCTCGGCATCCAGATTCCCGGCAGGCCGATGGCCCAACGGGTGACGTTCCTGGTCGGCAAGGACGGCAAGATCGCCAAGATTTACGGCAAGGTATCGCCGCGGGGCCACGCTGAACAGGTGGCCAAGGACGTGAAGGAGCTGGCGGCGAAAAAGTAACCACCCTGCCCGCCAACCGCGGAGCCTACCCGGCGGCGGGTAGGCTTTGTCGTTTCCCATGTATCGACCTGTGGCCTGCCGCTGACTCCGCGAATAATGAGGATACGGACCAGTCCCGGAGGACTCGGATGCTCTGCCCCCACTGCCACGGCACCCGGTTTCTGGTGGTCAACGGCCGGCGGTTGCCGTGCCCGGACTGCGCGGGGATGGGCGAGATCCACTGCTGCGACGGCCTCATGGAACAGCCTGACCCGACCGGGGAGATGGTCGCCCCGCCCAACGGCAACGGGGCGAACTGCCCGGCGAACAACCGCTCGGCGGAGCGCAAGGAGTAGCCAGCACTTTGGGGTTGCCCTCGCCTGAGGACCGCCCGATAATCGGGCACCTTTCCCGAACAAGGAGGTTCCGGGCATGGTGACTGTACCCAGTACCCTTCCGCTCTCGTCCCCGACCATCGACGCCGCCGAGGCCCGTTGGGCCGCCGACGAGTTGGCCGCGCTCCTCGCCCGGGTCGGCCCCGGCTCGGTCGCCGGGCTGGTCCTGCGGCAGGCCGAGCGCGAACTGCGCAGCCTCGTCCCCGACGCCCCGCCGGGCGAGGTGATCGGCCCGATCCGCATCCGCGTGGCGGCCTGACCGCCCGCCGACTACAAATCCCTCTGACCGGACACACCCGGAGACTCATCATGGCGAAGCTGACGGTCGAGGGGGTCGGCACGTTCGACGTGCCGGAGGGCAAGCGGATGGTGCTGGCCCTGGAGGACGAGGCCGGGGTCGATCAGCTCCACGCCTGCGGCGGCAACGCTCGCTGTACGACCTGCCGGGTCGAGTTCGTCGCCGGCGAGCCGGACCGGATGACCGAGGCCGAGAAGACGGTCCTGGCTGCCAAAGGCGCGACCGGCGTGCGGCTGAGCTGTCAGATCGCCTGCGACCACGACATGACGGTGCGGGCAATCAGCCGGCTGGCCGGCAGCGGTCGCCCCGACGCCGGCAAGCGGCCGGCCGACGCGATCACCCCGCCGCCGGTGTGGGTGGCGAAGTAGATCGGATCGGTCGAGGATCAGTTCCTCGACCGGACCCGCGCTACCGCCCGACGAGAGTGAAGCCTGGGTTGCCGCCGCGGCGCCAGATGATCCCGTCCAGGACGTAGTGCGTCAGTTGCGGCAACGCCAGCAGCGGCACCAGCAGCCACTTCAAGCTCTCCGCCCGCCACGGCGCACCGAACAGCCAGCCGCGCTCGTGCCAGATGAACCGGTCCCACAGCAACTCCTCGGCGAACGCCAGCGTCCAGACGGTCGCGAGGAAGATCAGCAGCGCCCGGCCGTGCCGGACCGCCGGCCGCGGCTCGCCCGTCCGCCGCACCCACCCGTACCAGTACACCAGCACCAGGTACGGTATCCCGTGGATGACCACGTTGGTCACGGTGAAGGCGTAGTCGGAGTTGAACGTCACAATGCCGACATACCAGCACAGGGCCGTCGTCGCCACCACCACGTCCTTGCCCGGGTTGCTCCACCCGTCGGCGAACCGGCGGTACAGGCTCCGGCCGAAGTACAGGGCCAGCGCCAGCCAGTACACCGGCCGGAGAAGCTGCTCCGCCAACTCGGGGAGGGCGGCGAAGTCGCCGGTGAGGAACCAGTTGAACCGCCGCGGCAGGTGGGCGTGCCAGTACACCAGCGGGTAGAGGGTCGCCAGGTAGATCGCCGCGGTGTCGATCCACCGGCCGAGCCGGTCGCGCTCCCCGCAGCGGGCGCGGTACAGCATCACCCACCCGTACTGCTGGCGGACGAAGTGGAACACCGCCAGGTACGCAAGGCATCGCCAGAACGTCGTCGGGCCGAGCGAATACAGGCCGACGCCGAGGACCAGCCCGGCGACCGGCACCAGCAGGTACACTCCCGGCCGGCGGCGAAACTCGTCCGGGTCGAGGTACACGCGGAAGATCGTGGACCAGACGTGGGCGACGTCGATCAGCAGCACGCCGGCCACCCAGGCCCACTCCGGTGTGCCGGCCTTCTCGCCTTCGAGCCAGCCGAAGTGCGCCCCGACCGCCAGGGCCACGAACGACAGCGCCGCGCTGCCGAGGAAGGTGGCGAGGTCCACGGGGGCGGAGAAGAGCCACTTCCCGGACCGCCGTGGGACGATCGGCGGCGCGGCGGCTGGGTGGGTGATGGTGGCGCTCATGTCAGTTGCGTGGATTGGTTTTGTTTCTTTCCCCTTGGAAGTTCAACCCCTCCCCCCAACCCCCTCCCCGAAACGGGGAGGGGGAGCCAGAGGGTGGCTCTGTCTTCCTCCCCTCCCCGCTTCGGGGAGGGGCCGGGGGAGGGGTGACACCTCACCCGAAGGAGGGAGCATACAAGACATCGAACCACACGGAATCAACGCCCATCGGTCTCACGGCCGCGCCTCCCCGATCAGGGAATCGACCGCCGCCCCTCGCGCCGCCAGCACCTCCTCGGCCGCGCGGACGCCGTGGTAGAACGCCTCCTCGAACAGCGGCACCCCGCTCAGGTCGGCGCCGGCGAAGTGGACGCCGCGGAACGGCCGCGCCGCCTTCGCCCGGTCGCCGCCCCAGAGGAACCCCGGCCGCGGGCGGATCATCGCGTGCCCCCAGCGCATCACGTCGAGCCGGCTCGTCAGGGCACGGATGTCAGGGTGGGCCATCGTCAAGTCCGCCAGCGCGACCTCGGCCCACTCGTCGCGGCCGGCGGACAGCATCCGGGATCGCGCCTGCCGCGGGTCGGGGTCGGTGAGCGGGTAGTAATAGGTGAACACCGCCGGCCCGTGGTCGAGGCCGCGCTGGTGCGTGTTCACGACGTACCCCAGCGACGGGCTTTCGTACAACACGTTGTCCCAAGCCAGCGGGAACCCGCGACCGAGTGGGCGATCGGTCAGATGCAGGTTCGCCACCATCCAGGCGCCGTATTCAAATGCACTCAGGTGGGCCGGCGGGTCGGAGCGATACGGCCGGACCAGGTGCCGGGCCAGGAACTGCGGCGCCGCGAAGATGACGCGGTCCGCCCGCAGCCCGCGGACCGCGTTGCCGTCGTGGGCGACCGCCAAGACCTCGACGCCGTCAGCGACCGGGTTCACGTCCGCGGCCGCCCACCCGAGCCGGACCTGTTTGTTCACCCTACGGTGAAGGTGGGTCACGAGCCGGGCGTTCCCGTCGGGCCAGGTCATCAGCGGCTGCGACTCCGCGCCCGGCCCCTTGAGCCGGGCGGCGAAGTAGAAGACGCCGGCCCAGGCGCTGGTGTGCTCGGCGGTCGCGCCGTAGTCGTCGCGGCAGGCGTAGTCCACCAGCCACCGCAGCCGCGGCGACGTGAACCCGTGCCGGCCGAGCCAGTCGGCCATTGTCATCCGGTCCAACTCGGTGACGGCGGGGTCGTCGGATGACGCCGCGGTCGGGATGGCGAACGCCCGCCGCCCGCGGCCGTCGCGCCACCCGGCCCATCGGCCGACCTCCGTCTGAAACCGCTGGAACTGCTCAACGTCGTCCGGCCCTTCACCGGTATGGAGGTACAGCCCCTCGTACCACCGACCGCGGAAGAAGACGCGCTCTTGCGGGTCGCGGCAGAGGACGTGCTCGGCGATGACCGGTTCGCCGTCGGCGGCCCGGCCCTCGATCACCCCCATCTCGTCGAGCAGGGTGGCGAGGAGCCGGTTCCCGGCCAGCGGCGCGGGGACGTAGTGCGCCCCCCAGGGGTAGCCGCCGACCGCGGACTGGCCGCCGCGCGACGTGCCGCCGGGGGCCGGCTCCAGTTCGAGCAGTACGAAGTCGGACATGCCGGCCCGCGCCAGCCGCCACGCCGCGCCCAGCCCGGCCACTCCACCGCCGACGATGACGACCCCGTGACGCTCCCAGGCGTCGGCCGGCGGCACCGGCCGCCAGCCGTCGCGTAGTCGATGGCCCAACTCCACCGACGGGCCGACCAGTTCCCCGGGCGGCAGCGGCGCGACCGTGCCGGAGTTGCACCCGGCCGCGACAACGGCCGGCAGGCCGAGGAACGCGGCCAGCAGGTCACGGCGGCTGGGGTGGGATGGGGACATGGTCTATACGGCTGGCGGTTCTGTGCTTTGTTCCCTCCCCCCTTGGGGGGGAGGGTTAGGGTGGGGGGTGGAAGTGTCAACCAGCCGGTTCGATGGCCCCTGACTCGTGTCACTCACCCCCCACCCTAACCCTCCCCCCCAAGGGGGGAGGGAACAAGAAAGAGACATAGTCAGTCCGCGCGATCCGGTGTCAGTTATCCCCCTCGTACCGCTGCCACTCGGACTCGTGGTAGCGGACGAGCACCTGGTTGTCGAGCCGGTTGACCTCCACCGGCACCGGCCCCAGGTCCGGCGGCAGGGCGAACAGTGCCGGCAGCGTCTCGGGCGTCAGGAACCGCAGCCCCGGCGGCAAGCGGGTCGGCAGCTCGAACGCCCCGCGCCGGGCCAGCGCGAACCCCCAGACCCCGAACGCCGGCACCGCCGCGTGGTACGGCCGGACCGAAAACCCGGCCGCCTCCAGCGTCCGCACGATGCACCAGTACGCCGTCGGCGCGAACAGCGGCGACGTGCACTGGACGCCGACCGCTGCCCCCGGGGCGAGGTGCCGCTGCACCAGCCGGTAGAACCGCGTGGTGTACAGCTTGCCGACCGAGTACGTGGACGGGTCCGGGAAGTCGATCACCGCCGCGTCGTAAGGTTCGTCGGTTGTCTCCTCGGCCCACACGAAGGCGTCGCGGTTGACCACCGTCACCCGCGGGTCGGCGAATGCGTGCCGGTTCAGTTCCCCCAGTGGCGGATACGCGGCGGACAGCCCGGTCATCGCCGGGTCCAGGTCCACCAGCGTCACGGCCGTGACGCCCTCCCAGCGCAACACCTCGCGCAGGGCCAGCCCGTCGCCGCCGCCGAGCACCAGCACGCGCCGCGGCTTCCCGGCGAGGGCCATCGCCGGGTGGACCAGCGCCTCGTGGTAGCGGTACTCGTCGGCCGACGCGAACTGGAGGTGGCCGTTGAGAAAGAGTTGGAACCCCGCCGGCCCCCGCGTCACCACGATCCGCTGGTAGGGGCTGGACCTGGCGTAGACGATCTTGTCGGTGTAGAGCGAGTCCTCGGCCAGGCTGGTCAGGGCGTCGGCTTTTATCATGCCGACGGCCAGCACCGCCAGCACCGCCACCCCGCGGGCGCGCAGCCCGAACATCCCGCCGGGGATCAGCGGCCGCAGCAGCCACGTCGCCCACAGCCCGACGGCCGCGTTGAGCATCCCAAACAACAGCGATGTCCGGGCCAGGCCGAGGTGCGGCACCAGAAAGATCGGGAACAGCACCGACGCTAGGAGCGCCCCCATGTAGTCGAATGCCAGCACCCGCGACACCAACTCCTTAAACTCCAGCCGGTCCTTGACGATCCGCATCAAGAGCGGCAGCTCCAGCCCGACCAGGAGGCCGATCACGAAGACCGTCCCGAACAGGAACAGCGAGAAGTGGCCGAGCCGGCCGTAGGCGAGGAACAGCAGCGGCGCCGACGTTCCGCCGACGAGCGCCACCCCCAACTCGACCTCGACGAAGCGCCGGGCCACGCCACTCTCGATGAACCCGGACAGCCACGCCCCGACCCCCATCGCCGAGAGGTACAGGCCGATGACCAGCGAGAACTGCGTGACCGAGTCGCCCCGGACGTAGCTGGCCAGGGTGCCGGCCAACAGCTCGTACACCAGGCCGCAGGTGGCGACGACGAGGACATTCAGGAACAGGAACGTCGTGCGGCCCATCTACCCCCCGTGGACGGCGGCCGCCACGATCCAGGCGAACCCGAGGATCGCCGCCCCGATCACGATCCCCAGGGCGACGTTCTGGTCCTCCTCGATCTCCTTGCGGATCGAGAACTTGGCGAACTTGCCGAGGACCACGAACGCCAGCCCGAACAGGGCCAGCCCGAGCACCGAGTAGACGACCGTGGCCAGGAGCTGGAAGCCGAACTTGTTCCAGTCGATGTCCATTTACTTCCCCCCTCGGTAGCCGGCGATCCAGAAGGACCGGTGGCCGCCCGACCGGTGCCGGGCGGTGGACTGCTGCGGATCCTCCCGGGAGTACGACATGAACTCCCACCCCAGCACCGCGCTGGCGGTGTACAGTCCGATCAGCACCGCGCTCAACCCCGCGTAGAACTTGCTCATCAGTTCGGCCCATTCCGTTCAAAGTCCACTCAAGCCCACCCGTGGCAACGGGTGGGCTTGACGCCCTACTCCGACGACGGATACGGCGAGAAGTCGCTGTCCTTCCACCGCCTCATGCTGAACATCAGGTTGTAGACCCCCACCCCGACCGGGATCAGCCCGATCCCGATCAGGGCGTAGAACCAGTTGCGGAAGTGCGGCACCCCCTGCTCGACGACGACCGTCATCGTCCCGCCAGCGGTCGGCTTCTCCCGCTCGACCGCCAGCCGCAGCGAGTACTGCCCGGCCGGCTGCGCGGCGAGGTACTCCGACGCGCTCTTCTCCCCCTCCGTCCACGCCTCGCCGCCTTCCGTCCCGCTGTAATAGGTCAGCGGCACCAGGAACGGCTGGACGTTCCCGCTCGATTGCTGCACCAGGTCCGCCTCGACCACCGCCCACCCGGACAGCTGCGGGTACGAGACCTTCACCCGGACGTTCCGGTGCCCCTTCAGCTCGAACAGATCGGTGAAGAACACCTGGGTCCCCGAGGGCGGGGCCGGCGCGGCGGGGGAGGAGGTCTTGGGGAGGGGTGCCTGGCTCACGACCTGGAGCGGGAACGTCTTCTCGTACACCTTCCCCGACGGCAGGGTGATCCACAGGACCAGCCCGACGCCGAGCAGCGCCACGAACGCCCACAGCGCGACCCGGTACACGCCCGTGTACGGGAACGGCTGGTTCGGCCCGACTCCGATCGGGGCCGGCAATCGTTCCGGCAGACCGAACGCCGTCTGCACTTCCCTGGGGGTCAGGTATGTGCCGAGCGACCAGTTCACCTCCGTGGACTCGCCGAACTGCGACTTCTCGCAGCTGAGCATCTCCGGCGGGCGGACGAAGTCGGCGGTCTCGGCCGTCTCCTTGATCGCCACCTTCCAGTAGCACTCGCCGACCACCCCGCGGACGGTCGCGGTCGCCCGCTGGAAGATGCGGAACGACCGGCCGTCGTAGGTGGCGTTCATGACCCCGAAATCGACCTCGCCGGCCGGCACGCCCCGCACCCGCGACCAGTGGCCGTCGCTCCAAACCAGCCACTCGAACCCGTCCCGCGGGTGGTACAGCAGGTACTCCTGCCAGTAGTACTTCTTGTCGAAGGTGACGCTCCGCAAGAGCGCCCCGATTACCGTCCGCTCGTCGTCGCCGAACTTGCCGACCGACCCGATCGGCAACACCAGGTCGAACGCCGGCTTCTCCAGCGCATTGAGCAGCTTCAGGTCGCCCTCGGTGCAGTCCAGGAGCGACCCGCAGTAGGGGCACCCGACCCGCTCGGTGCGGTCTGGGGCGCGGAGTTCCAGCCGGCCGCCGCACTGTGGGCAGCTCAGCTTCCGCCCGGCCACCTGCCGCAGCTCGAACGTCTCCCGGCGGACGTGCGGGACGTGCAACTCGTCGAGGGTGACTTCGCGGCCGACGTACACGGCGGGCGGCCGCTGCGAGTAGTCGAGGGTGGCGAACGCCCCGTCGGGGCCGGACAGGTCGGCGTAGGCGTACCGCCGGCCCGGCTCCAGCCGGAACGGCAGCTCCCCCTCGGCGCTCAGCACTGTCGCCAGCCCCTCCTCGGCCACGACGTACCGGGTGCCGTCGATGGTGACGGACCGGCCGGGGTCCACACCGGTGTACTCCGGCAACCCGTCGCCCGCGCCAGGCCGCTCGAACGTCATGTGGAAGCGGCCCTGGGACTCGGCCAGCCAGCCCCACCGGCCGCCGAAGTCGGCGTACCACTCGTCCCAGACGCCGCCCGCTTCGTGCCCGAGTTGGGTCCGCCCGGTGAGCTGGAACTTCGCCCCGTCGTAACGACCCGTCAACCCGACCTTGAGGACAGCCCCGGTCTCGACCAGTTCGGCGACCTTGCCGAGGTTCTCGACCGACCGGTCGCCGCGGGCGACGACGGACCGGCATTGCGGGCAGACGGCGGCCAGCGCCGAGCCGACTTCAAAGACGACCGGTCCGCCGCATCCGGGGCAGGCGACGCGCACGCTCATCGGCCGCCCTCCGGTTCGCCGCGCGGCACCTCGCGGACGACGACCCGGCCGGCGCCGAGTGCCGCCCGCAACCCGTCCTCCCAGGGCCAGCGCGGCCGGGGCCGGCAGCAGTAGAGGTTGAAGGTGGCCAGCCCGTACTCGGGGTAGGTGTGGCAGGTCAGGTGCGATTCGGCGAGCAGGTACACCCCGGTGACGCCGGCCGGGCCGGGGAACTGGTGCCACACCCCGTCGCGGACCGGCCGCAGCCCCAGATCGCCGAGGATGCGGTCGCAGACTTGCCGGAGGCTGTTGAGGTCGCGGAGGCGGTCGGGGTTGCAGTCCAGCCCCTCGACGAGCCACTCCACCCCCGCGGGGGAGGGCCGGTCGGGATTGGGCTGAGGGTCAGGCCGCATGGTCGGGAGCGCCTCGGGCATCAGCGATCCGGTGGACTCGAATGCGTTCCGACAGAGTACCAGCGATCACGCGCTCTGCAAGAGCATACCTGACCACCGCGAGTTCGCTGGTCGGAAGGCGTTCACCACAAAGGCACAAAGGTCACACAGAGAAAACACAAAGGAAAGCAAGGTCTTCTTATCTTCCTTCTTCTTCGTGTTTCTTTGTGTGACCTTTGTGCCTTTGTGGTGAATGCCCATACCTTTCCCGGTTTGGGCGACTCGTTACAATCGCGTTGCGAAATTGCCGGTATGCTGAGCGACTGCCGGCCGTCCCGGCCGCGCTCACCCACTGGAGGTCCGACAATGCGACGGGCACTTGCGTGGCTCCCCTCCGGGGTGCTGGCGGCGCTGGCGGCCGGCGTGGTCCTGATCCCGTCCGGCCGGGCGGGCGAGGTCGGCTACGTCGAGGACTTCGCCCTGGCCGGGGACCGGGGCACGGCCCTGCGGCAGCTCGTGCCGGGGACCGAGGACTACTACTACTACCACGCCCTGCACCTGCTGAACACCGGCCAGTTCGACAAGGTCCGCGGCCAGACCGACCCGTGGCGGAGGCGGTTCGGCCAGACCGCCCGCCTCACTGAGATCGAGACGCGCCTCGCCCTGCTCACCTACGAGAAAGACCCGAAGGCGTCCCTCGAATACCTGCGCAACCGGCTCGGGCTGCACTTCGACCACCAGAAGGAGATCGTCGGCGCCGCCCCGAACCTGCCCGTTGTCCTCGATCAAAAGTTGATCGCCCGGGACGCCCTCCTGGCCGACTCGTTCCGCCGGTGGGCGAACCTCGACAACTTCGAGAACAGCGCCCTCGACTGGCTCGCCGGGGCGGAGCTGACCTGGGAGCGCCGGCGGCACCTGCTCCAGCGGCTCGCCCGGCCGGACGTGCCGAACCTGCCGAAGCTGGTGGCCGACGACCTCGCCGCCCCGCACAGCCCCGGGTTCGGGGCGTACCCGGTCCACGCGCAGATGACCCTGCCGCAGCTGGGGGAACTGCTCAAGCTCCGGCCGGAGTTGCCGACCAACGCCGCGTTCGTGCGCGCCTGGGCCGCCAAGCTCCAACCAGGCGCGGACGCCGACTGGGCGCGCGACCGGCGGGTGATGCGCGACTACCTGACCCGGCTGGAGGCGTTCGTGATGCCGCTGCCGCCGGTGCACAACCCGTTCAAGGCGCATGTCCTGTTCCACCGCCTCGCCCTCGACCGGGCCGACGACCTCTACGACAAGGCGCGCTTCGTCGAGTACCTGAAGCTGCCGCGGAACCAGCCGTACATGGCCCGCGCCTGGCTGGCCCGGCCGGAGGGCCGCGTCCACCCGGCGAACCTGAACGCCGACTACGGGCCGACCACGCTCTTGCCGCCGGTCCGCGCCGACGAGCCGCTGGTCCGCAGCTACCTGCAACACTTCTTCCTGAAGGCCGACTCGCCCAAGGAGTTCGAGCCGTACATCGACGACACCTACCTCAAGCACCTGTTCGCCGAGACCAAGGTCGAGAACGGGCTGGGCGACCCCGAGACCTGGGCGGCGCAGCTGCCGCCGGACCACTTCGCCCGGCTGCGCGACCGGGTGGACATCGACTTCGCGTTCACCAACAAGACCGACTTCGCGTCGGACGAGGCGGTCAAGCTCGACCTGTACGTCAAGAACGTGCCGACCCTGCTGGTGAAGGTGTTCGAGATCAACACCAGCAACTACTACCGGACGCAGCTCAAGGAGGTGGACACGGACGTCAACCTGGACGGGCTGGTGGCCAACGCCGAGGAGACGCACCGCTCCGACGACTCGCCGCTGCGGCGGACGGCGCGGCGCTTCGAGTTCTCCAAGCTGACGAAGCCCGGCGTCTACGTGATCGACTTCATCGGGTCCGGCAAGAGCAGCCGGGCGCTGGTCCGCAAGGGCCGGCTGCGGTCGGTCGTCGGCACCGGCACCGCCGGGCAGACGGTGACGGTGATCGACGACGCCGGCAAGCCGGTGCCGAATGCGTCGGTGTGGCTCGGCGGGCGCGAGTACAAGGCCGACGAGTCCGGGACCGCCATCGTGCCGTTCTCGTCCGAGCCGGGGCGCCGGCCGATCGTGCTCGGCAACGGCGAGTTCGCCTGCCTGGACCACATCGACCACCAGCCGGAGGGCTACCGGCTGGAGGCCGGCATCCACGTCGATCGGGAATCACTCGTCACGCAGAAGGTCGCCCCGGTGCTGGTCCGGCCGGGGCTATTCCTCAACGGCAAGCCGGTGTCGGTCAAGCTGCTCGACGAGGTGAAACTGCGGATCGTCTCGACGGACCATTCGGGCATCTCGTCGTCGGTCGAGGTGCCGGACTTCAAGCTGTTCGAGGACCGCGAATCGGTCCATGAGTTCCGCGTCCCGCCGCGGCTGGCGACGCTGACCGTCACCCTGACGGCGAAGGTCAAGAGCCTGAGCCACAACCGGCAGCTGGACCTGTCGGCCGGCCGGTCGTTCGGGCTGAGCGGCATCTCCAAGACGGACAAGATTGAGGACCTGCACCTGGCGCGGTTCGGGCCGGACTACGTCGTCGAGTTGCTCGGCCGCACCGGGGAGGCGAAGCCGGACCGGGCGGTGACGCTGGCGCTCAAGCACCGCGACTTCAAGGAGCCGGTCCGGGCCACGCTCAAGACCGACCCGCAGGGCCGAGTGACGCTCGGGCCGCTGGCGGACATCGTGTCCGTCACCGCGACCGGGCCGGAGGGGACGGCACACACCTGGCCGTTGCCGCTCGACCGACACACCTACCGCTCGGTCCTGCACGCGAAGGTCGGCGAGGCGGTGACGCTGCCGTACCTCGGCGACGCGGGCAAGCCGACCCGCGCCGAGCTGGCGCTGTTCGAGGTCCACGGCGACCTGGTGATGGCCGACCGGTTCGACAAGTTGGCCGTCGCCGACGGGATGCTGGAGCTGCGCGGCCTGGCGGCTGGGGACTACGACCTGTGGCTGAAGCGGTCCGGGGAGCGGGTGCGCGTCCGCATCACCGACGGCCCGGTGGCGAAGGGGTACCTACTCGGTACGACGCGGCACCTGGAACTGCCGGGGCTGAAGCCCGTGCAGATCGCTGCCATAACCGCCGACGCGAAGCACCTGACCGTCCGGCTCAAGAACGCCTCGAAGTTCGCCCGGGTCCACGTCTTCGCCACGCGCTATGAGCCGGCGTTCCCGGCGTTCGCCGACCTGGCATCGGTGCGCGACGCCGGGCTGGCGGGAGTGACGCCGACCCGGCCGGAGTCGGTCTACCTGACCGGCCGCAACATCGGCGACGAGTACCGCTACGTCCTCGACCGCCGGGGGATGAAGAAGTACCCCGGCAACATGCTCGACCGGCCGCAGCTCCTCCTCAACCCGTGGGCGGTCCGCTCCACCGACACCGGCGAGCAGAACGCGGCGGCGGGGACCGACTTCGCAAAGCGCGGCCAGCCGGCGCCGAGCGCTGCCCTCCCGGCGCCGCCGATGCCACCGATGGCGACTCCCGCGGCTGCCGGCGGCGACTTCGCCGACCTGGACTTCCTCGCCGACCCGGCCGCGGTGCTGGCGAACCTCGTGCCGGACGAGGACGGCGTGATCCGTATCGACCGCGCCAAGCTCGGGCCGCACAGCGTCGTCCGCGTGGTCGCCGTCGATCCGCTCGGCACCACCGTTCGCACCACCACTCTGCCGAAGCAAGATGCACTGTTCGCGGACCTGCGGCTGCGCGACGGGCTAGACCCGGCGAAGCACTTCGCCCAGCAGAAGCAGGTGACGGTGCTGGAGAAGGGCAAGCCGTTCGTCCTGGCCGACGTGACCGACAGCCGGTTCGAGTCCTACGACAGTCTGGCCAAGGTCTACAGCCTGTACACGACCCTTTCGAAAGACCCGAAGCTCGCCGAGTTCGCGTTCCTGCTCACCTGGCCGAAGCTCAAGCCGGAGGAGAAGCGCGAACTCTACTCGAAGTACGCCTGCCACGAGCTGCACTACTTCCTGTTCAAGAAGGACCCGGCGTTCTTCGCCGAGGTGGTGAGGCCGTACCTGGCGAACAAGAAGGACAAGACGTTCCTCGACCACTGGCTGCTGGGGCACGACCTCGGCGGCTACCTGGACCCGTGGCAGTACGGCCGGCTGAACGTGGTCGAGCGGGTGCTGCTGGCGAAGCGGATCGCCGGCGAGTCGGCGAAGACGGCCCGGCACCTCGACGACCTACTACGGCTCCAGCCGCCGAACCCGGACCGGACGCTGACGCTGTTCGACACGGCCGTCCTCGGACAAGCCTTGAACACCAACGGCTCACTCGGGGCCCACGCCACCCTGGATCTGAAGGCGGGGGAAGTCGATCGGGCGAAGGCGCGGGGCGGCGCGGCCCCCAACTTCGCGGCGGGCGGCATGCCCGCCGCGCCCGGCGGCTTTGGTGGCAATGCCCCCGGCCCCGCCGCTCTGCTGGCCACCCCCGCTGAAGCCGCACCTGAGAAGAGGGCGGCTATGGCGAAGGACGAGATGAAGTCCCGCGACGGCCGCACCGCCGGCAAGGAATTGGCGAAGAAACGCGAGGGAGTTGAGAAGCTCTTTCTGGAACCGCAGACGGAGTTCTTCTTCGAGGCCGGGCGGTTCGATCGGAGGGGGTTGGTCCGCCAGCTCTACCGCAAGGTCGATCCGACGATGGAGTACGCGGAGAACAACTACTACCACCTGCGGATCGCCGAGCAGGTCGCTGGGCTGGTCTCGCCCGGCCCGTTCTGGCTCGACTACGCCCGCCACGGCGACGGCCCGTTCCTCTCGCCGCACCTGGCCGACGCCAGCCGCAACTTCACCGAGATGGCCTTCGCCCTGGCGGCCCTCGACCTGCCGTTCGAGCCGGGCAAACACGAGGTCGCGTTCGACGGCGGCAAGATGACCCTGACCCCGGCCGGCCCGGCGGTCGCCTTCCACGAGGAGGTCCGCCCGGCCGGCGCCCCGGATGGCAAGGTGCCGGTCCTGGTCGGCCAGAACTTCTACCGCCACGGCGACCGGTTCCGCGAGGAGAACGGCGAGAAGGTGGACAAGTACGTCGCTGGCGAGTTCCTGGTCCACACCGTCTACGGCTGCCAGGTGGTGGTCACCAACCCGACCTCCGCCCGCCAGCGGCTGACCGTGCTGGTGCAACTCCCCGTGGGCGCGATCCCGCTGGCCGGCGGGCAGTACACGAAGTCGGTGCTGCTCGACCTGGAGCCGTACCGCACGCAGACGGTGGACTACCTGTTCTACTTCCCGCGGCCCGGCAAGTTCGCCCACTTCCCGGCCCACGTCGCCAAGAACGAGCAGGTCGTCGCAGCCGCGAAGCCGGCCACCTTCAAGGTGGTCGAGCGGCTGTCGAAGCCGGACACCTCGTCCTGGGACTACATCTCCCAGAACGGCACCGACGATCAGGTGGTGGCGATGCTAGAGCGCGAGAACGTCGCGGCCCTGAACCTGGACAAGATCGCCTTCCGCATGCGTGACCGGGAGTTCTTCGGCCGCGTGACGGCGCTCTTGAAGGCCCGCCACCAGTACAGCCCGACCCTGTGGTCCTACGGGCTGTTCCACAACGCCCCGGTGGTGGCGAAGGAGTTCCTGACCCACGCCGATCAGCTGGCGAACGAGGTCGGCGGGCCGATCGACACGCCGCTGTTCACCCTCGACCCGGTGGCCCGCAACCAGTACGAGCACCTGGAGTATAAACCGGTGGTCAACGCGCGCGCCCACGCACTGGGCAGCCGCCGGCAGATCGTCAACGCCGCCCTGAACGAGCAGTACCACCGGCTCCTCAAGCAGCTCTCCTACCGGTCGCAGCTGTCCGACGACGAACTGCTGGCGGTGACGTACTACCTGCTCCTCCAGGACCGGGTGGACGAGTCGCTGGCGTCGTTCCGCCGGGTCCACCGGGACAAGGTGGCGACGCAGATGCAGTACGACTACTGCGCCGCGTACCTGGCCCTGTGCGAGGAGAAGCCGGAGGTCGCCCGGTCGATCGCGTACCGGTACGAGAAGTACCCGGTGGACCGGTGGCGCAAGGCGTTCGCCGAGGTGGTCAACCACACCAACGAGGCGGCCGAGAAGGGCGCCCAGATCGCCGACGCCGACGACCGCGGCCAGCGGCAGAACCAGCTCGCCGCCACCGAGCCGGGGTTCGAGGTGGCGGTGGCGAACCGCGCCGTCCAGCTCACCTGGCAGAACCTGGAGGCGGTGCAGGTGAGCTACCACCTGATGGACGTGGAACTGCTATTCAGCCGCTCGCCCTTCGCCCAGGCGGCGGGGAGCCAGTTCGCGTTCACGAAGCCGACCGCGACCATGACGCTGGAACTGCCCGCCGGGAAGACGAAGGTGGCGATCCCGCTGCCGGATGAGCTGGCGAAGCGGAACCTGCTGGTCGAGGTGACGGGGGCCGGCAAGACCCGGTCGGTGCCGGTGTTCGCGGCCGAGATGGACGTGCGGCTGACGGAAGCCTATGGCCAGGTGAAGGTGACCAACCCGACCGGCGGGCGGCCGCTGCCGAAGGTGTACGTGAAGGTGTACGCGCGGCTGGCGAACGGGCAGGTGAAGTTCCACAAGGACGGGTACACCGACCTGCGCGGCCGGTTCGACTACGCCTCGGTGAGCACGCCGCAGCAGCAGCCGGTGGAGCGATTCGCGGTGCTGGTTCTCAGCGAGGACCGCGGGGCCGCCATCCGCGAGGCCGGTCCGCCCCAGCAGTAATCTCATCCGGGCCGCCCTCCGGGGCGGCCCGCACTTCCACTCCGATTCGTACTACAATTCCTATGACCGGCCCCTGGACCGGTTCGCCGTTGACTTTGCCCCCGCCGGCTGGTCCACTCAGGTTCCCACCCGCTCGCCCTCCCTGGTCGCCGACATGAAGCGGTTCTGTGCCCTGCTCGTTCTCGCGCTCGGTTCCGCGCTCGGCTTCGCCTCGCGGCTAACCGCGGCGGATGTCGAGTTCAATCGGGACGTCCGGCCGATCCTGGCGGACGCCTGCTTCACCTGCCACGGGTTCGACGCCAAGGCCCGCAAGGCGAAGCTCAGGCTGGACGTGCCCTCGGGGGCGTTCGCCGAGCGCCGCGGCGTCGTGCCGATCACGCCCGGTAACCTGAAGGAGAGCGAGGTCTGGTTCCGCATCACGTCCGCCGACCCGGACGTGAGGATGCCGCCGCCGGACTCCAAGAAGACGCTCAGCGCCGCCCAGAAGGAGACGATCCGCCGTTGGATCGAGCAGGGGGCGAAGTATCAGAAGCACTGGTCGTTCGAGCCGGTCCGCCGCCCGGCCTTGCCGGACGGGACCGGCGCCCGCACACCGATCGACGCGTTCCTGCTCGCCCGGCTGAAGAAGGCGGGGCTGACCCCACGACCTGAAGCGGACCGGGAGACGCTGATCCGCCGGGTGGCGTTCGCCCTCACCGGGCTGCCGCCGACGATCAAAGAAGTAGACCGGTTCCTCGCGGACAAGTCAGCGAACGCTTACGAGAAGGTGGTGGATCGGTATCTGGCGTCGCCGCGGTTCGGGGAGGAGATGGCCCGGCACTGGCTCGATGTGGCCCGGTACGCCGACACCCACGGGCTGCACCTGGACAACGAGCGGGAAATGTGGCCGTACCGCGACTGGGTGGTGCGCGCGTTCAACAAGAACCTGCCGTTCGACAAGTTCACCGTCTGGCAGCTGGCCGGCGACCTCTTGCCGAACCCGACCCCGGACCAGCTCACCGCGACCGGGTTCAACCGGTGCAACGTGACGACCGGCGAGGGCGGGTCGATCGCGGCCGAGTGGGCGTACCGCAACGCGGTGGACCGGACCGCGACGACCGCCCAGACGTGGCTGGGGCTGACGGCCGGCTGCGCCGTCTGCCACGACCACAAGTACGACCCGATCACGCAGAAGGAGTTCTACTCGCTCTACGCCTTCTTCTACAGCTCGGCCGACCCGCCGCTGGATGGCAACGTGCGGGACACGGGGCCGTTCGTGAAGCTGCCGACGCCGGCCCAGAAGGCGGCCCTCGACGCGGCGACGAAGGCCGAGGCCGACACCCGCGCGCGGCTGGAGGCCGTGGCTGCGGTGGCGGAGTACGCCGATCCGGCGGGGACGAAGCCCGGCAAGCGGCTCGTCTCGGATGTCCTGTTCGACGACGCCTTCCCCTACGGGTCGTCCAGCCAGAACACCAGCCGCAACGCGGCCGACTGGGTGGCCGATCCGGCGTTCGGGGCGAAGTCCGGCCGGCGGGTGCTGCGGCAGGCGAACTCGTACTTCCACGAGGACGCCGTCACGTTCCGGCTCCGCCCGTTCGTCGTGCCGGAGAACGGGGTGTTCGTGGCGTGGGTCCGGCTCGACCCCGCGCACCCGCCCGGGGCGCTGGCGGTCGATGCCGGCAAGGGCAAGGTGTGGTGGGGGACGGAGCCGGAGGACTCCCCCTACGGCGGCGGCAAGATGGGGACGCGCAAGGGGCCGCTGCCCGCGCCGGGTCAGTGGGCCGCGCTGACCGTTACCGCGGCCGACCTCAGGCTCAAGCCCGGGCAGGCGATCGCGTCGCTGACCATGCAGGAGTTCGGCGGGGTCGCGTACTGGGACGCGGTCACGCTGACCGGCGAGGCCGACCCGGCGGCCGACCAACGCGCGTCGTTCCAGGCGTGGTGGAAGAAGCTGGG
>DASSAT010000276.1:0-3904 GCA_035699305.1 Fimbriiglobus sp.
GAGGCGATCGAGCGGCGGGCGCGGTCGGCGCTGCGCCGCGTGGAGTCGCTGACGCAAGCGATTCTGGCGAAGGCGTTCCGGGGCGAGCTGGTGCCGACCGAAGCAGCCCTCGCCCGCCGCGAAGGCCGGGGCTACGAACCCGCCAGCGAACTCCTCGCCCGCGTCCGCGCCACGGCCCCCGCCCCGGCGAACCCCCGGCGCCCCCGCAAGCCGACGCGATAACTCGCACCGACGCAACCCCCGCCGACGCCAAACCCACGATCCGAGGACACGGCGGGTGCTTCGGCGTTCTTCAATGACAAGATCGAAGGACACACGAAGTACAAGGCCCTGTGCCGGGACGCCGGCAAGTTGGCGGCGGCCTTGAAGTTGCTGAACAACGAATTGGCCACGGTAACGAAGCGGTTGGGCAACACGCCCAGCGTGGCGCTACGGCATTACGTTGACCCAACGGAAGCGGCATTCGACCGTGCCTTGGACTGGCGGCCGGAAAAGAGCGGCGCAAAAAGCGGCGCACGGGAGGCGCAAAAAGCGGCGCAGCGGGCGGACGCGGGCAATGGCGACGAATCGTAGAATCCGTCGGAAGTCTTTGATGACTGCGAGTCTACGCCATTTGCGTCTTGTCGTAACTCGTTGTCACATAAAGACTTACGGGAGTGTATGGGAATCGAACCCACTGGCGGCGTTGCTCACACCGCCCGCTGGTTTTGAAGACCAGGGCCACCACCAGGTGTGCAAACACCCCCGAGGATTTGGAGGTCCGTGCGGGGCGTCGTGATTGTAGACGGCCGGACGGCGGCAGTCTATTCAAGTCTCCGACCGCTTCACCGGATCAGCCCTAACGCGCCGACCGCACGTTCGTTGGGTAGCGGTCCACATCCGGCCGTCACCGCTTCGCCAGGCGAAACGGCTTCGCCGACCGGACGAGTTTCGCCACGCGGCACGCACGGACCCCGATCCGGGGTCGTCGATGCAACTTTTACTCAAGTCGCGTTCTGCCGACCGTTCGCCGGACGGACAATGGAACAGACGGAGGGAGGCGGACGGGCCGCCGACCCCCGGCCGCCGGCCACCCCGCGAGGTCGCCATGCGTGCCCTGACCGCCCCGGCTCGGCGACACGGACTGTCGATCCTCCTCGGCCTGCTCGTCACCCCCGCCGCCATCGCGGCGCCGCCCGCCGACCCGGCCTTGGAGCGGACCGCCCGGTCCGCCCTGGCCGCCGACCGGGAACTGGCCGGGCTGGCGCTGATGGTCAGCGTGGTGGACCGGATCGCGGTGGTCGGCGGCCCGGTGCCGGACGCCGCCGCCGCCGCCCGCGTGGAATCGGTGGTCCGGGCGGTGCCGGGGATGGCCGATGTGCGCGTCGAGTGCTGGGTGCCGTCCGCCGTCGGCATCGACCCGCTGCGCAAGCTGGTTGCCGACCGGCTGCGGCCCGGCGAGCGGCCGCCGCTGGCACTGGCCCCACGGGCGGCGCCCGACCCCGACCCACCGGTGCTGGCGCTGGCGCCGCGGCCGCTGGAGCCGCTGCGGCTGGCCGACACCGTGACGGTGCAGCGAATCGCCGCCCCGCCGGCGCTGGCCGGGCTGCTGCTGGCCCCGGTGGCCGGGGACGGGGTGCTGCCGATGCCGACTCCGACCATCCCGCCGCAGGCGGTGCCGGCGGCCGGCACCGCGTCGGTGCCGACGGTGCTGGCGGCGCTGCGGCGCGACCCGCGGTTTTCCGGGCTGACGGTCGAATGGCGGTCCGGCTCGGCGGTGATCGTCGGCCGGGCGCCGCGCCACGCCGACGCCTGGGCGTTCGCCGACGTGGTCCGCAAGCTGCCCGGCGTCGGCCGGGTGGTCGTCGGCGCCGTGGACGTGCCGTGAACATAAATCCCAAATCCCAAGCACCAAACCCCAAACAGTTCTTGGTTGGGATTTGGTGCTTGGGATTTGGGATTTACTAACCGTATCAATTTCCGCAGTCGTTCCCCCTTGCCCAAGCCGGAAAAACCGACCGTCCACCTTCCCCCGCCGCTGGTCTGGTTCTAGGATCAGGCGGAAGGGGTGACTCGTGCGCATCCTCGTGGTGTCGGACCTCCACGCGAACCCGCCCGCGCTCGCCGCCGTCCGCGAGCCGTTCGACGTCTGCCTGTGCCTGGGCGACCTGGTCGAGTACGGCCCGGACCCCGGCCCGTGCATCGAGTGGGCACGGCGGACCAACGCGGTCACGGTCCGCGGCAACCACGATCACGGCGCGGTGCAAGGGGTGGACGTCCAGGGGATCACCGGGTTCCGCTACCTGACGATGGCCACCCGCCGGGCCACAGCCGGGCTGCTCTCCGCCGACGACCGCCAGTTCCTGGCCGCGCTGCCCACCTCGCGGATGCTCACCCTCGGCGGCAAGCGGTTCCTGCTGGTCCACGCCTCGCCGCGCGACCCGCTCGACGAGTACGTCGGCGCCGACCCGGCCGCGTGGGCGGCCCGGCTCGGCGGTGTCGAGGCCGATTTCCTGCTGGTCGGGCACACGCACTTGCAGTTCGCGCTGCGGGCCGGTCGGACGGTGGTGGTCAACCCCGGCAGCGTCGGGCTGCAGCGCGACGGAGACCCGCGCGTCCGCTACGCGGTGATCGAGGGCGACCGGGTCGAGCTGAAGCAGGTCGGCTACGACGTGGAGGCGGCGGTGGCGGCGGTGGCGGCCAGCCCCTTCGACCCGGCGGCCAAGCGGCTGCTGGCCGACGTGTACCGGTCCGGCCGCTATGTCCCGTACAACGGCAACGGCCACGCCAACGGCCATGCAAAGCCAGAAGCGACGGTGCGCGCAGTCCCGGCGAACCCCGAGCGTTAGCGAGGGGGTGGGGGTGTTACCCCTCCCCCCAACCCCCTCCCCGAAGCGGAGAGGGGGAGCCGGAGGGGGTGTCTTTGTCTTCCTCCCCTCCCCGCTTCGGGGAGGGGGTTGGGGGGAGGGGTAGACCGCTAAGAGCCGCGTGCCATCGCTTACGGCCCCTGCAACGTCGTCAGGTACTCGATCAGGTCTACCAGCTCGTCCTCGGTCAGCGTCGCGGCGAGGTTGTCCGGCATCAGCGACACGGGGCTTTTGCTCTTCTTGTCGATGTCCTTCACCGGGACCGGGTGGTCCTTGCCGTTGGCGTCGCGGATGGTGAGCACGGCCGGCGTCTGGGCGACGAGCAGCCCGGTGATGGTCTGGCCGTCGAGGGTGGCGATCGTCCAGCTGACGTGCTGGTCGTCAATGGCCTTCGACGGCTGAAGGATCGACTCGAACAGGTTCTCGCGGCTGCCCTTCTTGCCGATCAGGGACAGGTCCGGCCCGATCTGGCCGCCGGTGCCGTTGACGGTGTGACACTTCAGGCACTGCGCCTCGCCGGTGAGGCTCTTCGCCATGATCTCCTTGCCACGTGCGGCGTTGCCCTTACGCTTCGCCAACTCGGCGACCGACGGCAGCTTGGCGAGGTTGATTTTGCTCGGCGCGGGGAAGAGCAAGAGCGCCTTGTTGCGCTGGCCCAGGAACGGGCTGTTGCGCAGCAACCGGCCGGCGTCGGCGGCGACCGCCTCCGGCATCTTGCCATCTTCCTTGAGCTTCAGCAGCCAGTCGGTGCCGGGCCGGGTGCCAGCCAGCGCCACGACGGCGGACCGCTTCAACTCGGTCGGGGTTTCCTTCGCGGTGGTGATGGCTTGCAGGGCGGCGAGGGCTTGCTGACTCGCGGCCCCGTTGCCCCGGCCGGTGATCTGTACCCCGAGAGCGGCGACGGCCGCGGTGGACCGCGGCGGGCTAGACTCGGCCTGCTTCACCAGCGCCGCGACCGCCTTCGGGTGGTGCAACTCGCCGAGAGTGCGGATGGCCTCGACCCGGACGTTGAGTGGGCTACCGCCGTCGCGGGTGATCGCGGCTACCTCGTCGATTGC
>DASSAT010000277.1:0-3088 GCA_035699305.1 Fimbriiglobus sp.
ATCCGCGCCACCCCGAAGGTGTCCGCCGACCGCCGGTTCGTCGAGTTGCGGCTCAACTACCAGACGGTGCAACCGAACCGGGTCGTACTGAATCTCGGCAACGAGGGGGCCGCCGGAGAACGGACTGCCACCGCCTTAGACGTACAGACGGTCGATGCCAAGCTGGCGTTCCTCCCCGGCAAGACGGTGATGCTGGCCGGCCCGGTCGTGGCGCGTAAGCAGGTCGTGGCCCGCAAGCCGGTGCCGGGGCAGGCGCCGCTCGTGATCCAACCGGCCGCCAGCCTAGAGACCCGCCCGATGACGTGCCGTCAGTTGATCCTGGTGAAGGCCACGGTGCTGTCGTCGCAGGGCGAGAGCTGCTGCGCGGCGTGCTCGGCGGCCGACTGCAAGGCGTGCCCGGCGGAATGCCAGACGGTCGCGGCGACGAAGCCGGCGCGGCCGGCCGACGCCGAGGTGTCGCGGCTGGTGGCGGCGTACCACAAGGCGTGCGCCGACGGCCGCACCGAGGAGGCGCTGAAGCTGGCGATGCAGGCGCTGGCCCGCGACCCGAGCTGCTTCGCCGACGAGAAGTAGGCCGGCGGACGGATTCCGACGAACCCGCGGCACCCGCCGCGGGTTCGTCTTTTCCCTGGGACCGCGGCCGTCCCGGCCGCTCGGGCTACACTTGTCAAGGGCGCCCGGGTGAAGTGAAAGACTCCCGACTCGCCCAGCAAGAGCGGCCGGGACGGCCGCGGTCCCAGGGATAGCCCCACCCCGATCTGCGAGAATCCACCGACGCGCCGGGCGGCCGGCGCCCAGTACCCGGTGGGAAATGGACGCGACCTCGCCACTGCTCCGCGCCGCGGCCCGGTCGGCCGCGGCCGACGACCCGCCCGACGACCGGCTGCTCGACCGGTACGTCGCCGGCCGGGACGAGGCCGCGTTCACCCTGCTCGTCACCCGGCACGGGCCGATGGTCCTGGGCGTCTGCCGCCGCGTCCTCGGCCCCGGGCCGGACGCCGACGACGCCTTCCAGGCCACGTTCCTCGTACTCGTGCGCCGCGCCGCCGCGGTCCGGCACCGCGACCGGCTCGCCGGGTGGCTCTACGGCGTCGCCCACCGCACCGCGCTGGAGGCGCGCTCGCTGCGGGCGAAGCACCGGCGGCGCGAGGTGCCGACCAACCCGCTGCCGGACGTGCCGGCTCGTCCGACCGAGTCGCCCGAGTTCGGGCCGCTGGTCGAGCGGGAACTGGCCAGGCTGTCGGAGAAGTACCGGGCGGCGGTCGCGCTGTGCGACGTGGACGGCCGGCCGCGCGCCGAGGCCGCCCGGCTGCTCGGGGTGCCGGAGGGGACGCTCTCCAGCCGGCTCGCCGCCGGGCGGAAGATCCTCGCCCGCCGGCTGGCGCGGTACGGCCTGCCGACGGTCGCCATCGGCACGGTCGGGGTGGACGGCAACCTGCTGGCGGCCACCGTCGCGGCGGTCGCGGGGGTCGGCAACTGTCGAGTTCAGGACATCGCAAGCGGAGTAACCAACGCCATGCTGTACGCGAAGCTTCGGGTGTGGGCGGCGGTGCCGGTGCTGGCGGGGCTGGCGGCGCTGCCGTTCGGCGGCTGGGGCGGGGCGAAGGCTGTGCCGCCGGTCGCCGTGGCCCTGTCGCAGGCATCGACCGTGCCAGCGACCGCCGTTCAAGACAACAAAGACGTTGCGGACGCCCCGCCGGTGGTGGTCAAGACCGTCCCCGAGGCCGGGACGACCGACGTGGACCCGGGCATCAAGGAGATCAAGGTCACGTTCAGCAAGGAGATGATGGATAAGAGCTGGTCGTGGGCCACCGACCTGCGTTACGGCAAGGCCATCGAACCGGCCGACAAGGTCCATTACGTCGAGGACAAGAAGACCTGCGTGATGCCGTGCAAGCTGGAGCCGGGGACGACCTACGCGGTGTGGATCAACTCGGAGAAGTTCACCAACTTCCACGACACCGACGGCCGGCCGGCGGTCCCGTACCTGTTGGTGTTCCAGACGAAGAAGAAGTGACCCCCTGGGACCGCGGCCGTCCCGGCCGCTCTGGCTGGACGGGTCGGGGCTTCGGACCACAACCCAGCGCCCCTGCCATGCGGAGCAAGAGCGGCCGGGACGGCCGCGGTCCCAGGTGCTACTTCGGCTTGCCCCAGGTGTCGCGCATCAGCCAGTAGCCGACGGTGTCGTAGCGCAGCAGCCCCGCCCGGTCGTAGGGGAAGTGGAAGCTCTTGCCGAAGTATGCCTCGGACAGGACGGCGTAGTACTCGTAATGGCTGGCGACCGCGTACCCGCGGCCCCGCGCGCCGTTGAAGTGCTCGACGTTCTCGTACAGCTTCCGCTCGACCGCCTGCCGGTGGGCCGCCCGGATCGCCGCGTCCTGCTTGACGGTCAGGGCCAGCGCGTGGTGGGCGTGGGCCAGCTCGTGCATCAGCACCCACTGCGCCCCGTCCTGATAGTTCTCCACGAACCGCTTCGCGTTGGGCACCTCGACCCCGTCGGCCTTGCCCGGGTTGAGACCGAGCTTCTTCACCGCCCGCGGCCCCGCGAAGAACCGGGCCACCGGGTCGTGCTCCGCCGGGGCGGCCCACTCGACCCAGATCGGCACCGTCCGCAGCACCTCCAGCGGCTTGTCCGGGACCACGTAGGCGATCCGCTCCAGCTCGATGTCCGCCTGCCGGAGGACAGCGTCGGCGTCGCGCTTGTGCCGCGCCAGCTCCGAGCCGAGGTAGACGGTGAACCCCTGGAGGTCGTGCTTCTGGTAGCTGGTCGTCGGCTCGAACGCCGCGGCGGGGGCGGCCGCGGTCAGCGTGACGGCAAGGGTGATGGCACGCACGGCGGCCCTCCAGCGGGATCGTCGCTCCGTGCGAACCATAGTTCGCACTCCGCCGGGCCGCAAACCTGAGCCATCCCTGAGTTCATGTTGAGCTGTGTTGATGTGGCCAGGGGGGCTGCGGACCAAAGGCACTCACCACAAAGGCACGAAGGTCACACAAAGGCACACAAAGACGAAGATGCTCTGTTGAAACCTCCCGTCTTGTAGGGTGGGCCGAGTCTTCGAGGCCCACCGTGGGAGCGCAGACGGTGGGC
>DASSAT010000278.1:0-2590 GCA_035699305.1 Fimbriiglobus sp.
CCAGCCGGTCCACTCGGCCGGCACCCCGTCCAGCATCAGCGGCAGCGTCGGGTCCGGCGCCGCCGCGAACAGCCGGTTCTGATAAACCCACAGGGTACAGCCGGCCAGCAGCACCGCCGCCAGCACCGTCCGCACCCTCGGGCCGACGACCGCCGAGGCGACCCGCTCGACGGGGTGCATCGGCGGCCGGTCCGGGCGGGCCGGCGCGGCGTGGGTCAGCAGGGACGCGGCCCGCGGCAGCCCGACCGGCGTCTGCGCGCCTGGTCCGATGGTCCTCCGGCCCGGATCGACGTAGCGACCCGCCTTCGCCTGCCCGACCAGGGCCGCCGCCGCCGCCGCCGCCCGCTCCCCGGCCGCCTGCTCGACCAGCCCCGCCGCCAGTAGCCGCGCCTTCTCGACCTGCTCCAAAAGCTTCCGCTCCCGGCCCTCCTGGCGCGCCTGCTCGACGCGGTCGAGCAGCGCCACCAGCGGCTCGCGCCAGCCGGCGAACTTCTCCCGCACCCCGGCCCAGCCGCCCCGCGACAGCATCACCCGGGCCGCCAGCTTGGCCTCGTACCCGAAGAGGACCTCGAAGAACTCCTCCCAGTGGCGGCCAGCGTACTTGGCCACGAACTGCCGCAGCTCGGCCTCGTCCACCCCGGTCGGCCGCAGTAGCCGCAGCAGCCGCTCGCAGTCGTGGACCGGCGCCCGCCGCTCCCGGTCCACCTGGCGGTCCAGGGCGTACCGCATGACCAGCGCCAAGCCGACCCCGGCCGCCCCGAACCCGACCCACGTCCCGAACAGCCCGAGCAGGCTCAGCAGCACGCCGAACAGCCCGACCGCGGCGGCCGCCACCATCCAGTCTCCGGCCGAGCAGCCGAAGAGGAACTGCCGGACCCGGGAGAACAGGTGCGACTTGTGCGCCAGCCCGTTGAGGACGAAGTACGCCACCGCCCCCTGGACGATCATCGCGGCCAGCCCGAACGCCCAGCCGACGCGGCCGAAGAACAGCAGCAGGATGGCGGCCAGGACGCCGGCGGGGGCGGCGGCGGCCAGCACCCGGGCGCGGAGGACGGCGGCCGGGGCGGTGTTGAACGCCCGGACGTACTTCTCGACCTGCTCGATCTGCTCGTCCCGCGGGGCGAAGGTGCCGGCCCGGTGCACGCCGAGCCACCCCTCCAGGGTGCGGACCACTTCGTCCATGTCGGCGAACCGCTCGGCCGGGCTTTTCGCCATCATCTTGACGATGACTGCCGAGAGGTCCTTGGGCACCCGGCCGACGTGCGCCTCCGGCGGTACCAGCGGGGCGTATGCCTGCTTGGTCATCAGCTCGACGGCGGTGACGCCGTCGAACGGCGGCCGGCCGGCCACCAGCGCGTACAGGGTGGCGCCGAGGGCGTAGATGTCGGCCCGGTGGTCCACGTTGGAGGCGTCGCGGCACTGCTCCGGGGCCATGTACGCCGGCGTCCCCAGCGCCATCCGCGCCCCGGTCATGTCCGGCGGCAGCGACTGCAACCCGGCGGACGGGGCGTCGGCCAACCGGTCCGCCTCCGGGCGGAGGTCCGGCGTCTTGACCAGCCCGAGGTCGGCGACCTTGACGATCCCCTGGTCGTCGAGAAGTAGGTTGTCCGGCTTCACGTCGCGGTGAATCATGCCGCGGTCGTGGGCGTGTTTCAGCCCGCGGGCCGCCTGGAGGACGTAGCCGACCGCCGTCTCCGGGTCGAGCTTGCCCTCGTCCCGGACCACGTCCGCCAGGGTCCGCCCGGGGACGTATTCCATGCTGAAGAACTTGGTCCCGTCCACGTCGCCGATGTCGTAGATCTGGACCACGTTAGGGTGGTTCAAGAGCGCTGCCGCGAACGCCTCCCGGGTGAACCGGGCGACGAACACCGGGTCGGCCGCCCAGTACTTGCTCATGATCTTGAGGGCGACCGGCCGGTCGAGCGACAGCTGGGTGGCGAGGTGCACGCTGCCCATCCCGCCGTGGCCGATCACCCGCTCGATGCGATACCCCGGGACGTGGGCGGGCGGCGCGTCCGGCCCGTCGTCAACCCCGTCCGGCACGGACCCGGCCGCCGGCGGACCGACCCGGGCGTGGTGGGTGTGGTCCGGTGGGTGCGGGGTCTCGGTGTTCTCGGTCGGCGGGTGCGGGACGAGTGCGGGGCCGACCGCCGTCCGGTTGGCGACGGTGGCGACGGCCGACTGGCGGACGGTGACGCGGTGCGGTCGGGGGCGGGCGCCCGGTGTCTCGCCGCACCGCGGACAGCTGGCCTCGGGGTGATCGGCGAGCGGCAGCTGACAGTTGGGGCACTTCGCGGCCACGGGGCGACCTCGATGCGACGAGTTCGGCGGGCCGGGCGGTCGGCCGGGTGTTCAAAGTTAGTTCACGTTTGCCCTCCGGGTACTGGGGAGTGGTGCGACGTGCAAGTTATCGCTCCGGCGGGAGCGCGAGCTTACGGTCGGGAACGAAAACCCCCGCCGATGTCGGCGGGGGTGCCACGGGCGCTATCACCGGTTATCACTCGGCCGGCTTTCTTCCTTCTCCCCTCGGGGTATTCTGTTGAACGGCTGGGTTTTGTAGGGTCAGTAGTTCCGATTCGGAGTCTCTAGG
>DASSAT010000279.1:0-6444 GCA_035699305.1 Fimbriiglobus sp.
TCCCCTTGGGGTGCCAGGTCGAAATCCTGGGACTGCTGTCTTCAGCCCGAAGGGCTGGGAGTTCTCAGCCCAGGGCAACGCCCTGGGGAGCAGGCCAACCGCTCCCGAGCCCTGTAAGGGTGACACACGGCTACTGTCTCGCCCTTTCAGGGCTTGGGGCCGGTGGGGCCGCGACCCCAGGGCTGCGCCCTGGGCTGAGAACTCCCAGCCCTTCGGGCTGAAGACAGAGACACCCGACGACGAGGATTTCAACAGTGCACCAGACGGGGAGAGGGGAGTAAGAAACCAATGCCAGGTGGTGTCACCCGTCCTGCGCCGTCCCTGGCATCTCGCCGGGGACCGGGTTCGGGCTGCCGCGCAGCCGCATGTTCACCAGCTCCACCCCGACCGCGAACGCCATCGCGAAGTAGATGTACCCCTTGTCGATGTGCTGCCCCAGCCCCTCGGCCACCAGCAGCACCCCGATCAGGATCAGGAAGCTCAGCGCCAGCACTTTCACCGTCGGCCGCCGGTCCACGAACGCCGCGATCGGGTCGGCCGACACCCACATGATCCCGACCGCGATCAGCATCGCCGTCACCATCACCCAGATCTCCTCAACCATCCCGACCGCGGTGACGACCGAGTCCAGCGAGAAGACGATGTCGATGACCGCGATCTGCGCGATCACCAGGACGAACCCGCCCGCCCGCACCGCGATCTGCGGCTGGCCGGCCTGCTCCTTCTTGGCGTGCTCCAGCTTCTCGTGCATCTCGAAGACGCTCTTGCCGATCAGGAACACCCCCCCGGCCAGCAGGAACAGGTCGCGCCACGAGATGCCGCGGGCCTCCACCGTCTCGAAGAGCGGCAGGTGCGGCAGGGTGAACAGCGGCCGCGTCAGCCCGAGCAGCCAGGTGAGCGAGAACAGCAGCAGGATGCGCGTGCCCAGCGCCGCGATCAGCCCGATGCGGCGGGCCTTCGGCTGCTGCGGGCGCGGCAGCTTGCCGGCGACGATCGCCAGGAAGATGATGTTGTCCACCCCCAGCACGATCTCCATCGCCGTCAGCGCCACCAGCCCCAGCGCGACCGCCGCCAGGGACGTGTCCTTCGGCTGGTGGAAGGTGATGACCCGCACCCGGTCCGGGTCGAGTGCCTGAGTCTGGCCGTTGACGACGACTGGCAGGGGCGAGGTGACGAGCGTCCCGTCGAGGTGCGACCGGTCGGTGAGGGTGGCGGACGCGACGACCGGCCCGCCGGCCTCGTCGCGGGAGAAGGAGAGCTTGCGGACCTTGCGCACGTCCAGGTCGAGCGTCCCGTGGCCGGTCTTGAGCCGGATGGCGTCGAGCGGCAGCGTCGCCTGCTCGATCCGGGGGCCGTCGGAAGTCTCGATGTCTACCGTGACGCCGGCCGGCGCGGCGGCGGGGGCGACGGGGCCGTCGGCCCGCAGCACCCATCCGGCGACGAGGAGTCCGCACAGGATCGCCAGCAGCCGACGGGTGGGGAACATCGCGCGTCCTATTCTTACCCCCCCTCTCCCCCGCTGGGGAGAGGGGCCGGGGGTGAGGGGTGGGGTCTCGGGCACTGATAGCGCCGACCCCTCTCCCCCAACCCCTCTCCCCAACAGGGAGAGGGGAGAAAGAAAATAAATCCACGCCATCCGGTATTGCTCGGAGTGTTCTACCGGCCGACCGCACTCCGCGGCAGGGCTTTTCTGCTTCCCGTCCGGCCGCTCCTCGCTTACCCTTCTGACTCCGAACCAATCCCGACCCGCGAACTGAGGCCGCCGATGAGAGTCCCCCCCGCCTGGCCGTCGGCCGCCGTGCTGTTCGCCGCGCTGGCGGCCTCCCCGGCCCCGGCCGCCGACAAGCCGTGGGCGCGCGTCACCGAGGACGACCGCGCCGTCACCGTCGAGACCGACAAGCTCCAGGCCGTCATCCCCAAGAAGGACCCGAAGCAGTGGATGACCGGCATCGAGAAGGGGTCGTTCCTCGACAAGACCACCGGCTTCCGCGAGGCTGGCGACGGGCTAATGGTCATCGACTGGCTCATGGAAGCCGGCAGCGACGCCGCCTGGAGCGACAAGGTGATCGCCCCCGACGGGCACGGCGTCGGTCGCTACACCTGGTACGAGAACGAGACCGACCCGGCGCGGCGGTCCTACGCCTTGATGGCCCACGGCAGCAGCCATCGCAAGCGGATGGTCGAGGGACCGCAACTTTGCCATCGGATGAAGCCGGTGCAGCCCGAGGTCATCCGCGGCAAGGACTTCGTCGCGGTGAAGACGACCTACCGCTACGAGTACGCGGCCCCCGGCCGCAAGCCGGGGTCGCGGTGGACGCAGCTCATCGTCTTCCCGGCGGGGGAGCGGTACTTCGTACTGATGGACCAGATCGACTGCGTCAACGACTCCGACGAGATGTTCCTGCGCAACGACACGCCGGGCTGCATCCGCCACGAGAAGGGCGACACGTTCAGCGAGGTCTACCTCAGCTACCTGAGCGGCCCGAAGGGGCTGCACATCCCGTCGAGCGAGTTCTTCACCCCGTTCCCGCCCGACCGGAAGTTTGGCTACCGCCGCGACACTCACAAGACGCCGGACCACTTCATCCGCGCCTACCACCTGCGCGACAAGAAGTCGGGCAAAAACGGCCCCTGGCTGGCGGGCCTGACGCTGGAGCCGTCCGTGGTCTACGAGGCGTGGTGCAGCCAGCGGCCCGGCGGGATCATCGTGATGATCGAGGAGGTCCACGGCCGGCCGGTGAAAGCGGGAGAGTCCTTCAGTGCAGCGCACGTCGTGGGCTACTTCGACACCATCACGGAGATGCACAAGCTGTACGACCGTTACAAGGGTCACACCGCGCTGACCGCTGACGAGTCCGGCTGGCGGCTGGTGAAGTCGGGCTTCCGGCCCGATTAGAGCGGCATGAGACATGCCCGGACATGGGTTTACGTTCGGCGGGGCGGCGGGGTATGATTGCCCGTGACCCAATCGGCCCCGGGGAGGGACCGCCCATGCGCGTGAAGTGGATCACCGGTCCCGTGTTCCTGGCCGGGCTGCTCGCCCTGGCGACCGTGGACTCGCAGGGCCAGCCGCCCAGCCGCGAGCGCGGCGGCGACCGTGAGCGCGGCGACCGCGGCGACCGCGGGCGCGGCCGCGGCGGGTTCAGCATGGACCCGAACGCGATGTGGGACCGCATGTCGCAGGGCCAGGACAGCGTCAACCTCAACGACCCGCGGTTCTCTTTCATGAAGCGGATGGCGGAGCGGAGCGGCCGGCCGCTGCCGCCCAACGGCATCCTGACCAAGCAGCAGTTCGTCGCCGACATGCAGCAGCGGATGGCCCAGCGCGGCAGCTCGGGCGGGCCGCCGGGCCGGTTCACCCCGCCGGGCGGCAGCACGAACACGATGACGTTCCAGGCGACCCCCGGCCCGGGCGGCAAGCCGGTCATCACGATGTCGGGCGGGCCGACGGGCGCACCCGGGTCGGACGAGATGATGCAGACCTTCTTCCGCCGGTCCGACCACAACGGCGACGGGCGGATCGACCGTGACGAGGCCACCAGCAGCCTGCGCGATCGGTTCCAGCAGTTCGACACCAACCGCGACGGGACGATCGACTTCAACGAGTACCGGCCGTACATGCAGGAGCGGTTCGCCAACCGCGGCGACCGCGGCCCTGGCGGGTCGTTCGACCCGCGCTACGGCTCGATGTCGTCCCAGTACCCCGGCGGCTGGGGCGGCTCCCAGGCCGGCCGCGACGGCCGCAGCCGCAACCCGGAGGAGGAGCGGCCGACGGTCATCCGGTACGGCAAGCTCCCCAAGGGGCTGCCGAGCTGGTTCGAGGAACTCGACACCGACCAGGACGGGCAGGTCGGGCTGTACGAGTGGCGGCGGGCCGAGCGCGCCACCAAGGAGTTCGTCGAACTGGACCTGAACGCCGACGGCTACCTGACGGCTGACGAGTGGCTGCGGCATCAGTCGCTGGCCAGCGCTCGGCAGGCGGGCGAGTCCGAATCCGGCTCCGTCGGCTTCGGCGGGGCGGGCGGGTTTGGTGCGGCGGGCGGCCGTGGCGGGTTCGGCGCGGCCGGCAGCGGGGCGCGGTTCCAGTACACGCCCGGCAACTGGGGCGGCGACCGGACGCGGCCCCAGCCGGGCGGCGAGCGCGGCGCGAAGGAGCGCAACGGCAACAAGGACCGCGGCAAAGACCGCGCCACCTACGACGACCAGACAAAGAAAGGCGACCGGCCGCGCAAGGGGCAGCGCAGACAGTCCAACGGGGACTGAGCCGCGAGGCGGAAAACGCACGGGCCGCGGGGTTCGCCCCGCGGCCGCGTCATTCCCGGCTACGCGGCGCGGGCGTGCGACCGGTCGCACGCCTTGGCCGGTCGGCCGGCGCCGGTGGCGCGGACGACGCGCTCGATGTCGTCGGCGGAGAACCCGGCGGCGACCAGGTCGCGCTTGAGCTGGGTCTCGGCCTCGACCTGCCTGGCCCGGCGCCAGTTCGGGGCGATGATCGACGCCAGCGAGCTGAGCGTCACGAACAGCACCCCCAGCACGACGGACACCAGCCCGATGAACTGCCCGCCGGTCAAGTTGCGGATCGCCTCGTCCATCGCAACCTCCCGAATGTGATGACGGGCCTGAATAGGCCCGGATACCCCGGTAATTCGCCGCCGGCGGCGGGTCATTTCGCCCAGGCTACCAGACGACCGTCACCGGGTACTGTTGGAAGATTTTGTCGGCGGTGATCAGGACCGCTCCCTCGACGATCGCCTGGGCTGCGAGCAGCCGGTCGAACGGGTCCCGGTGTGGGTCGGGTAAGCGGTCCACTGCCAACGCATGATCGACCTGGACCGGCAATAAAGTGATGCCAGCCACCGGCAACTGCGACAGGATCGCGCCGAGCGGCTTGCTCAGCGGTAGTTTGCCGAGCTTGTGCTTGATGACGATCTCCCAGACGCTCACCGCGCTCAAGAAGATGGTGTTCGCCGGGTCATTGAGGAACGCCTTGGCCGGGTCGGACAGCTTGTCGGCTTCTTCCGCAGCCCAGACAAAGGTGTGGGTGTCGAGGAGTCCTCTCATGCGTCATCCCCGAACCAGAACTCGTCGGGCAGTGGGTCGTCGAAGTCGGGTGCCATCCACAGGAAGCTCCCCTTCGCAAACCCGAGTCGCCGTGGCGCGGCCGGTGGTTCCAGGGGCGGTTGCGGCACCACCTTGGCGACGGCCTCGCCGCCGTCGGTCAGCGTGATCTCCTCGCCGGCATGCAACCGGTGGCGCAGCTCCATCAGTCGGGTCGGCAGGTCGTTCAGCTCGATGGTCATGGCTTCCCCTCCCGGTCCCATCCTACTGGATCTTCAAGCCCTTCACCCAGTCGGCCTCGCGGCGGAGGTCGGCCTCCTCCAGCCCGCCCTGGCGGTGGATCTCGGCCGTCGCCGTCTTGCCGCTGGTCAGGTCGCGCGCCGTCACCTCGATCCGTCCGTTCGGTGCCACGCCGCAGCGCACCTCCACCCGCGACCCCTTCGGCAGATGCGGCGGCAGGCCATAGACCCAGCAGTCGCCGACCGGGATGCACGCCTCCGCCTGGTGCGCCTCCCCTTGCAGCACCCGCACCCGCACCTTCGACTGGTGGTCCGCCACCGTGAAGTACGTCCGCGTCGCGGACGCCGGCAACTGCGTGTTCTTGGGAATCAAGCGGTCGTTGACCCGCTCGCCCCCCTTGCGGACCTCGACCCCGAGGCTGTGCGCGTTGACGCTGATCTCGACCACGTCGCCGAGCGGGTCCAGCGCCGGCGCCTGGCCCGACTCCCTGGCCCGCCGCGCCAACACGATCCCAGCGTGGACCGCCGCCCCGCGGGCCACCACCTCGCTGACCGCCAGTGACCGGTCCGGCTCCCGGCCGGTCAGCTCGCGGAGCATCCGCGCGGTCATCGGCATGTGCGTCGAGCCGCCGACCAGCAGCACCTTGTCCACCTTGGCCCAGGTCATCCCCGCCTCCTCGACGACGTGCTGCGCCGTCAGCCGGGTGCGGAGCAGCAGGTCGCGGGTCAGGTTCTCGAACTCGGCCTTGGTGATCGGTACGGTCATCTTGTGTCCGCCGTGGGCACAGGTGATGCTCGCCTGATCGACCTTGCTCAAGGTCCGCTTGGCGCGCTCGGCGGCGGCGTGCAGCATCGCCAGGGACTGCGTGTCCTCGCGCGGGTCGGCATTGAATTGTTGGCGGAACAGCTCGGCGACGTGGTTGACCAGCCGGTCGTCCCAGTCCTTGCCGCCGAGGCGGACGTCCCCCTCGATGGCGAGCGTCTGGAAGCGCTTCTTGCCGAGCTTCACGAGCGTCACGTCGAAGGTGCCGCCGCCTAGGTCGTAGACGAGGACGGTCCGCGGGGCGTCGGCCGGCAGCTCGGCCCCCGGCGCCTGCTGGAGGGCGGACGCCAGGGCGGCGGCGGACGGCTCGTCGAGGATGTCGAG
>DASSAT010000280.1:0-4016 GCA_035699305.1 Fimbriiglobus sp.
TGCACACGCTCGCTGCCCAGTTCACCGCCCTGCGGCATGAGGTCAACCTGCAAACCCGGGCGAGCCGCACCGCCGTCGAGCAGACCGCCGAGGCGATCAAGCTCTTCGACCGGCCCAAGGCCGACCCGCGGGAGATCGCCCGCCCGCTGGTCAAGGCGCTGATCGACATCGCCGACGCGCTCGCCATCGCGCTGCGGCAAATCGAGAAGGCGCAGACCGCGGCCGAGGAGATACTCGACACCCCGCCCGCGCCGCGGCCCGGTTTCCTCCGTAGGCTGTTCGGCACTTCCGAGGTTGCCTCCACCGGCGAAGGCGCCCAATCTGAGATCATGGAGCGCCTGCGGCCGCTGCTGGCCGGTGTGGCCGACGGATACGCCCTGAGCCTTCGCCGGGTCGAGCGGGTGCTGCCGCACTTCGGGCTGGAGTCGATCGCCTGCGACGGACTGCCGTTCGACCCGGAGGTGATGGAGGCGGTCGAGGTGATCGAGGCACCCGAGCAGGCGAGCGGCACCGTGGTCGAGGAGGTCCGCCGCGGGTACAGATGGGATGGGAAACTGTTCCGGCCCGCGCAGGTGAAGGTGGCACGGTAGGCAATAAGAGGAACGAACCACAGAGTCACAGAGGACACCGAGGGAAGAGACACAGAGGAAGACCGAAAGAGAGTTTGAAGACAGAAGGGTGACATCGCACTGCCGATGGCCCACAACCCTGTGTTTCTCTCTGTGTTTCTTCCCTCGGTGTTCTCTGTGACTCTGTGGTTCGTTCCGGTTTTATTTGGACTTCCGTTATGTCCGAACTGATCGTCGGGATCGACCTGGGGACCACCAACAGCGAGGTGGCCGTCGTGCAGGACGGCCGGCCGCGGGTGCTGCCCGTGGACGGCGACCCGATCCTGCCCTCCGTGGTCGGGCTGGCCGAGGACGGCCGATTGCTGGTCGGCAAGCCGGCCCGCAACCAGTACGTCCTCGCCCCGGACCGCACCGTTAAGTCGATCAAGCGGAAGATGGGCGAGGACGTGACGGTCACGCTCGGCGACCAGACGTTCCGGCCGCAAGAAATCTCCGCCATGATCCTCCGCCGGCTCAAGGACGCCGCGGAGGCGGAACTGGGCCAGCCGGTCGGCAAGGCGGTCATCACCGTGCCGGCGTACTTCAACGACTCCCAGCGGCAGGCTACCCGCGAGGCCGGGGCGCTGGCCGGGCTGGAGGTCGTCCGCATCGTCAACGAGCCGACCGCCGCGGCCCTGACCTACAACCCGACGCAGACCGGCACCGAGCGGTTCCTGGTCTACGACCTGGGCGGCGGGACGTTCGACGTGTCCATCGTCCAGGCCGAGGCCGGCGTCTTCGAGGTGCTCTCCAGCCACGGCGACACCCACCTCGGCGGCGACGACTTCGACGAGCTGCTCCTGAACTACGTCGCCGACGAGTTCGACGAACTCTACGGCGTGGACCTGCGTGCCGACCGGGTGTCCCACGCCCGGCTGCTGCGGGCCGTCGAGGAGGCCAAGCGGCACCTCTCCGACCACCCGTTCGCGCGGATCGAGGAGGAGTTCATCGCCGAGAAGGACGGCGTCCCCCTGCACCTCTCGACCGAGGTCGAACGGGCCGAGTACGAAGACCTGATCCGCCCGTTGATCGACCGGACGATGGAGTGCGTGCAGATGGCCCTGGACGACGCCCGGCTGACCGCCTCGCGGATCGAGCGCGTCGTGCTGGTCGGCGGCAGCACACGGACGCCGTTGATCGGCCAACTCCTGGAGGAGCGGCTCGGCCAGCCGGCACACCGGGAGGTCCACCCGGACCTGTGCGTCGCGCTGGGGGCCGGGGTGCAGGCCGGGATCGTCGCCGGGCAGAACGTCGGGGCGGTGCTGGTGGACATCACCCCGCACACGCTGGGCATCAAGTGCCTGGAGTACCCCGACGACTTCACCCGGTCCGCCAACGAGTTCAAGTACGCCCCGATCGTGAAGCGGAACACTCCGTTGCCTGCCAGCCGCAGTGAGGTCTTCTGCACCGTCACGGACAGTCAGCCGACGGTGGAGATCGACGTCTATCAGGGGGAGAGCGGCGACGTGCGGCGGAACCACCGGGTCGGCAAGTTCCTGGTGGAAGGGCTGGCCCGGGTGCCGGCCGGCAACCAACTCGTCGTGCAACTCGACCTGACGCTCGATGGAACGCTGAAGATTAGCGCCCGGGAGAAGGGGACCGGGTTACAAAAGCAAATTCACATCGAGAACGCGCTGGCGCGGTTTGCCGTTGAAGAGCGGGACGCCGCGCGCGCCCGGCTCGACCGACTCTGGGGCAACGGCCCCTCGCTCGACGACGGCGCCGACGCTCCGGCGCAGCCGCCAGCGGACGCGCCGCTGTTGTTCAGCGGTCCGGCCGAGGGGCAGCGGGAGACCGTCCAGGCGCGGGCCTTGTTGGAGAAGGCGGAGCGGGTGCGGGAGAAGGTGTCCGATGAGGACCGGGCGGAACTGGACCGCTTGACCGAGCGGGTGCGGGTGGCGCTGACCGACCGGGCCTGGGGCGACCTGACCGCCGCCGGCAACGAACTGGCCGACGTGCTGTTCTACCTGGAAGACGCATGACGGCTCGCGTTAGAGTGGAGTCAAGCAAGGATTTACGGGCGCCGACTGACTTTGTTCGCACATGATATTCGGCTGACAAAGGTGAACGATGGCCGGGCGTGTCATCCTCATTGTCGGTTTCCCCGGTTCTGGAAAGACTACGTACGGGGTTGCTCTGAAATTCCGCCTCGGAGCAAAGGAGTACACTGATGACTACCATAAGGGCGCCATCGGGGGAAACGGAGCCTTCGACCACGGCCGGGACTATCAAGCGTTGATCGCCGGGCTACAGCGGGGTGAGACGTGGTTAGCTTCGGATCGGGAGTGGTGTCTTCCTCTGAAACGCCGAAGTGTGGAATCTGCCATCCGTACGGCATTGCCCGATGTCACGATCGAGTGGCACTTCCTGTCAACTTCCTCCGATGACTGCCGCCGAGGCATCATCGAACGCGCCCGTCCGTCCGTGAATGAGGAACTTCGAAAGCTCGAAGAACTGGCGAAGTACCATCACATCCCTCACGGCTCGACAATCGTCGAAGTCCCGCCTCACGACGCCCGCTGAGCCTATGTTGAAAGCTATCCTCTGCCCCTGCTGCCGTGCCTCGAACGACACCGGCCTCGCGTGCCGCCGTTGCAAGGCGGACCTGTCGCTGTTGTTCGCGGTTGCGGACCGGCGGGGGTTCCTGGTATCCGAGGCGCGGAACCTCGCGGCACAGGGCAAGTACGCCGAGTCGCTGCGTTCGCTGGGGGAGGCCGCGGCGCTGCGGGCCGGGGACGACGTGCGCCGGCTGAGTGCGGCGGTGCGGCTCCTCGCCGGGCAGTACGCGGCGGCGCTCGCCGCGTATTATGAGTTGGCGAACGAACCCGACCCGGCGAGCGGGGGGCGTAAGCCCCCTGTTGATACGATTAACAGGGGGCTTACGCCCCCCGCTCGCCAAGAGACGCCATGAGCGAAACGGTCCTGATCGTGGACGACGAGGACGGCGTTCGCCGCACCTTCCAGGAGTGGCTGGCCGGCGTCCCGGACGTCCGCGTCTTCACCGCCCCGGACGCCGAGCGGGCACTGGTCGTCGCCAACGAACACCCGGTCGATCTCGCCGTCCTCGACTGGAACCTCGGCTCCGGCAGCGACGGCCTTCGCCTATTGCAAGACCTGGTGGACTTCCGGCCGGAGATGGTCGCCATCCTCGTCACCGGGTTCGCCAACCAGGCCACGCCACTTGATGCGCTGCGGATGGGCGTCCGCGACTACCTCGACAAGAACCACGACCTCGACCGCGAGACGTTCCTGCACGCGGTCACGAAACAGCTCGACCGAATCCGCCCGGCCAAGCGGCAGCGCGAACTCAACGCCAGCCTCGCGGCGTTCCGCGAGACGGTTGAGAAGGTGCTGCCGTTGGTCCGCGGGGCGGCGGCGCTCAACGACCCGGTGCCGCTGCCGGACGCG
>DASSAT010000281.1:0-3239 GCA_035699305.1 Fimbriiglobus sp.
CGCCTCAGCTACACAAAGTTGCGGAAAGTACAGTTTGATAATCGCGACGAATTATTCAGCCGAACTGCTTCATATTGCATGACTTACAACGCAACCGAGCAGGGGAGAAAAACTTGCAAAGAAAACGGCGGACGGGCCGGCGGCGGGTCGCCCCGCGCCGGCCCGCCGCCCCCGAACCCTCTCCCCCGAGAGGCCCCTACCGCTCGAACGCCGTCTCGCCCAGTCCGGCGTTCGTCTTCATACCGAACGTTCGGGGCGTTCGACTACCCAGACGGTGGCCGGGTCACTTCCGGACGGCCGCGAGCGGCACCTCGACCCCGCCGCGCTCGGCGCTGAGTTGGGCGGCGGTCATGAACTCGAACACCTCCAGCGTCTCCGCCGGGTCCACCGGCGGTTTGCCCGTGTGGAAGAACTCGGCGATCGCCCGGACCAGCCCGTCGTACCCGCCCGCCCCGGCGGAATCGGTCGTTCCCTTTTCTCCCCAGACCCGGAGGACTGGCAGCTTCGCGCCCTTGCCAATGGTCCCGTGGTAGACCCCGACCCGGCCGTCCTTCCACTTCCCGGTGGTCACGTCCGCGGCGGCGCCGGCCTTCCGGGAGACGCTCACGCACCCGCGGCCCATCACCGCGTACAGCGCCTCCACGCCGTGGACGCCGTAGAAGTACAGGTCGGGATGGGAGGCCAGCTTGTTGAACGGGGAGCTGGCCTGGACCTTGGTCGCCTTCGCGGCCACCCTGCGGAGCTTGGGCACGTCCGGGTGGAACCGGTACGACGACGTACTGAAGAACGGCGTCCCGGTCTCCTTCGACAGCGCGACGATGGCGCGCGCGTCGTCCAGACTCGCCGCCAGCGGCTTGTCGATGAACACCCGCTTGCCGGCCTTCAGGACGGGCGTCGCCTGCGCCAGGTGCGGACGGCCGTCCACGCTCTCGATCAGCACCACGTCCACCTTCTTGAGCAGCTCGTCGATGCTGCCGACGATCTCGACCCCGTTCTGGTCGCGGATGGTGGCCGCGAACTTCTCGACGCGGTCGGCACTGGTCGGCAGGTCGGGGCTACCGCCCTTGTACGCCGCCACCACCTTGACCCGCCACTCGGGGTGGGTCTTGTTGAACAGGGCGGTGAACGCCGGGACGTGCGACGTGTCGGTGCCGATGATGCCGGCCCGCAGGTCCTTGGTTGCCCACGCAGGCGGGTCCGCCGGTGCGGTCGCGGCGGTGGGCGCGACGGCCGCCGCCAGTGCGGCCGACAGGACGAGGGCGGGTGCCACGGTCTTCATCGCTTTTCCTCCGGGGGTGGCCCCCATTCGATCCGAGCCGAGAGGGCCGAGCAAACGAAATCCGGCCCGCGGGTGGGATGACATACGGATCCCAGGTAATAACTGCCGGGGGCTCGATCTTGGGAGGGCGAGGCTCCCGCTGAGCCTTGGGCACCGGCTCGGCGAGAGCCTCGCCTTCCCAACCGGCGAAGTAGCCTCCGCTACAGCAACTCGGCGATCGGCTCGGGGTCGTCGAGGACCTGGATCGGCCGGCCGGCGCGGTCGAGGAGCTGGAGCTTCGGGTCGATGCCCAGGACGTGGTAGATCGTCGCGTGGATGTTCGACGGCGTCACCGGCCGGGTCTTCGGCGCATTGCCGAGCCGGTCGGTCGAGCCGACCACCTGCCCGCCCTTTACTCCGCCGCCACCCATCAGGCAGAACATCGCGTTCCCCCAGTGGTCGCGGCCCGGCGTCCCCTGGCTCCTCGGCGGGCCGCCGTTGCCCCCGTCGTTCATCTTCGGCGTCCGGCTGAACTCCCCGCACAGCACGACGAGCGTCGTGTCGAGCAGGCCGCGGTCGTCGAGGTCCTCGAACAGGGCGGACACCAGGCCGTCCACCATTGGCAGGTTGCGTTCCATCCCGGCTTTCAGGTCCCAGTGGTGGTCCCACCCGCCGAGGTGGACGGTCACGAACGTCGAGCCGGCCTCGACCAGTCGCCGGGCCAGCAGCGTGGACTGCCCCCAGGTGTGCCGCCCGTACCGGTCGCGCCGCCGCGGGTCCTCCTTGCCGATGTCGAACGCGGCCCGGGCCGTCGGGCCGGCGACGAACTCGAACGCCTCGCGGCCGAACCGGTCCATCGCGGCCGCCGTGCCCCGATTGTCGAGGGCGCTGCGGAAGGTGTCGAAGTGCTTCAGCAGCGACCGGCGGTCGTCCAGCTTCTCCAGGGTCAGCCCGCCGGCGAGGTTCAGGTTCTGCACCCGGAACGACGGCGCGTTCGGGTCGCCGCCGGTGGCGAACGGGTCGTTCTGGACGCCGAGCATGTCCCCGCCGAAGTACCCGGGGTTCAGCCCGATGCTGGAGGCGTAGGGGACCGCGACGTAGCCGGGCATCCCCGGGTGCCGCGGGCCGAGTTCGCGGTTGACGACCGCCCCGATGCCGGGGAACTTCTGCGCGGTCTTCGCCCCGCTGACGCCGAGGTCCTTCGCGGTCAGCATCCGGTGGCCGCCAGCGAAGTGGTCGCCGGTGTCGTGGTGCAGCGACCGGACCATCGAGAACTTGTCCGTGACCTTGGCCTGCTTGGGGAACAGCTCGGTGATGTCGAACCCCGGGACGCGGGTGCGGATCGGCCGCCAGATGCCGCGGTACTCGGCCGGGGCGTCCGGCTTCAAGTCGTAGAGGTCCATGTGGCCCGGCCCGCCGTCGAGCCAGATCAGGATGACGGACGTGCCCCGGCTGATCGAAGACTGGCCGGACGTGGCCTTCGCCTGGAGGAGCTGCGGGAGGCCGACACTCGCCAGGCCAGCGACGCCAAGTTGCAGGAAGCTGCGGCGGTCGGCGCCATCGCAGTAGCGGCCGCTCGGGCCGAGGTCGAGGCGGAGCATACGATCCTCCGGAGGTGCGGGAGGTAGGCGGGTACGGAACAATACGACGGAAACGGGAGGCGGGCAATTCGCGGCGGGCCGAGCCAAGGGAGGAACCAGACTTTCGCATACTGCCGGACCGACGTCAAGTAGCCTCCCGAGCGGAGCCAACGCTTTGACCTTCGCGTCAGGCCGTGTCACAATGGCAACCCGTCACACGGACCACCGTTACTGACCCGCAGGTAGCCGGAGTTGCGTACCGCGTCTTCAGCCCGAAGGGCTGGGAGTCCTCAGCCCAGGGCGCAGCCCTGGGGAACGGGGCGGTGGTTCTTCCAGCCCGACGGGCTGGGACACGCCACCTGTCCCAGCCCTTCGGGCTGGGGGCGCGTTGGACGTCCCAA
>DASSAT010000282.1:0-2833 GCA_035699305.1 Fimbriiglobus sp.
GAAGTGCTGCCGCATGAACCCGCAGTGCGCGGCCGACCCCTCCACCCCAACCAGCCGGACGTCGCGGATGCCGCAGCGAGCGGCGGCGACGGCCGCCACCACCAGCCACGGCCCCCACCCGGCCCCGAGTTCCACCGCCACTATCCGCCCGGTCGCCTCCAGCACCGAGCGGAGCACGCCGTTCCACTCGACCGGGTCGTGGAAGCACACCGGCCCCGAGCCGGGGCGGGCCTCGACCGCGCCGTCCAGCGCCTCCAGCCCGCGGACGTACGTCACCCGGGTGCGGACGCCGAGGAAGTCGGTCAGGAACCCGGCCGCCCCCGGTCCCGGGTACGGCTCGAACACGTCCACCGCCGCGGTATCCGTAACCGCGACAGGCCCGCTGGCGGCGGGGGCCGCGCCCAGCCCACCCCACCGGGCGGCGAACTCCGGGGACGCGGCGATCGCGCGGAACAGTTGCGGCAGAGTAACCCCGGCGGCCACATAGCCGGCGACGACCGCGTCGGCCTCCGGCGGCCGCCCGAGCAGGGCGAGGTAGGCCCGGCGGACGTCGTCCTCGCCGACCGGCCAGCCGTCCGGCGTCGGCCGCACCCGCCGATGAATCCGCCCGATCGCTCGCCGGAACTGGTTGAAGGTCGGCACGGCACCCTCCGGGGATGGACGGCAAGAAGGGCGGAGCGTATCACACCCCGCCCCCGCGGTTCAAGGCGGCCCGACGCTGAGGGAGGCGATCAAGCGGTCCTGGGGGCAGGGGTGAGCCGACCGAGCCATTTGGCGATCTGTTTCGGGTGGGCAGTCTGGGCCTGCTTCTCCAGATAGAGCGTGAAGTCGCGGATAGGCTCAACCGACGACGGGACCGGGCGGTCATCGGCGGTCGGCGCAGAGCCCTCGAACAGGGATCGTACAGCCGGGCCGTTGCGTCCGGGCGTCCGTCGGCCGACGTAATCGCCCATCGGGCGGAGTCCATGCGTGAATCGGTCGAGGGTGGCGGTGATTGCCTCCGGGCTGTTGTCCACGCCGATCCACGCCCGGCCGAGTTCGGAAGCGACAGCGAGGGTCGTCCCCGAACCGGAATAGCAGTCGAGGACCAGGTCGCCGGGGTTGGACGACGCCTCGACGATCCGGCGCAACAAGTCGGGGTTCTTCTCCGTCGGGTATCCGGTGATCCGGATGTTCTGGTTGTGCGCGTCGCGGAAATCCATCCAGATGTCTTGTATCCCCACCCCGTCACTCATGTCGAGGTACACCTTGCGTCGAGGGTTGCCGTTCGGGGACCAGTAGATTTCCCCTCGGGCGTCGAGTTCGTCCAGCACCCGCGGCGGGTACTGCCAGTGCTTCCCCGGGGGCGGCATTTTGCCACGCCACGGCTGGCCCGTCGCGCCCCGTCGCACGCCCGGGGCATGGACCGGGACTTTCATGTACCTCCGGCCCGTCTGCGGCTCGACGTACTGATATTCCTTGGCCCGCTCCGGGGTCCACGGCTCCGTCGGCCGGTTCCAGACGTAGTCCGCCGACTTGGTGTAGAACAGGATGTAATCGGCGACGTTGCCATACGTCTTCCGGGTGTAGTTCTTCGGGTTACACTTCTTCCGGGTGATACAGTTCCGGTACTGACCAGGCCCGAACACCTCGTCCAGGATCAGCTTGGCGTGGAACACCTTCTTCTCGTCGAGGTGGAGATACAGCGACCCGTCATTGGCCAACAACTCGCGGAGGAGGATCAATCGGCCGCGAAGGGACTCCAGGTACTCCGGCCCGGACAGCACGTCCTCGTAGGCGTGGGTCAGGTCGCGCGAGTGGAACACAGTCTCGGTCGCATACGGCGGGTCGATGTACACCAGCCGGACCCGGCCGGCGACTTTCGGGTCTTGGCGTAGCGCGGCGAGGACGGCGAGGTTGTCGCCGAAGTACAGCCGGTTGGCCGATCCGCTGTGCCCTTGCCACGCGAAGTTCATTTCGGCTGGGGCGGTGGACAGGAGGTCCGCCTCGGACCGCTTGCCTGGGTACTCGATCCGGACCGCCGGCAACACGACCGGTCCCCGGCTGGTTCGGTGGTTCGCGTTCTTCTTGGGGACCCCGGTCGCCATCGTCGGCACCTGCCTCAGGATTTGAGCCACTCCACCGTCACCCGGTCCGGGACCATGCGGAGGGTAACGACTCTCACACGCCCCGGCCACTTCGTTTCGATCGCCGCGTAGTCGTTCCACATCGACCCGAGCAACAAGCCGGGCCCGTCGTTAACGAACAAGACCTTCAACCGCAGTTGCTTCCCGTCGGCGTAGCGGAGGACATCGTCGGCACACTCGCGGTACTAGCCGGGTCGGTCGTCCTCTTGAGCCCCACCCCGGTCCGAGTCGTAGCGGGCCAGCCCCACCGCGAGGGGCTGTAAGCCCTCTGTGATGACAAAGTCGATCGGCCGCTTGGCGTTCGGATGATCCGCGAGGAACTTGCCGAGCGGAATATCCTTGCCGGCCCGTTCCGGTCCGTGGACCGTCAGTCCCGGGAGACACCGCCGAAGTTCGGCGAACAGCTTTTCCGTGAGGTCGTACCCTTTCTTCCCCCGATCCTTGTACTCCCAGAGCAACGCACACAGAGCCTCGTCGGGAATCGGCCGGCCCTCGAACGCCCTCTGAACCTCGACGATCGCGCGGAACCGGTCTCCGAACTGGTCCACGATCATCGCCGCCGCGCTCTTGCGTTTCAACATCTCCACGGGCGTTTCCGGGCAGACGTACTTCCGGAACACCCGTGCCATCTGAACTCGCATCCAGGATTCGGACTCGGCCGTGATGCCCCGGAACAGGTCGGCCGACGACGCGGACGACTTCAGGAC
>DASSAT010000283.1:0-2898 GCA_035699305.1 Fimbriiglobus sp.
GGACGGCCGCGGTCCCAGGACCTACTTCAGCTCCTCGAACCGCTTGTTGAGGATCGGGTACTTCCGCCAGTCCCGGTAGTCGAAGTGCCACCACTCCGCCTCGTACACGGCGAACCCCTCGGCCTCCATCGCCCGCCGCAGCAGGTCCCGGTGCCAGCGCTGCCGGGACGTACCGCCCAGGTAGTCCGGGTACGCCCGGTCGGAGAACTCGTCGTACCCGGACACCACCTCCACCGGCTTGCCCGTCTTCAGGTCGTACAGCCCCAGGTCCACCGCGCAGCCGCGGTTGTGCCGGGAGCCTTTCGACGGGTCGGCGACGAACCCGCGGAACTTCTCCGGCGTCGCGTCCCAGAACATCTTGGTGACGTACCACGGCCGGTAGGCGTCGTGAATCAACAGCCCGTAGCCGCGCGACGCCAGCTTCTTATGGACACGGCCCAGCGCCTCGGCGGCAGGCTTCTGCATGAACGCCTTCGCCGTGGTGTAGACCGGAGTACTCAGAAAGTTGTTATCCGTGGCGTAGCGGATGTCGAACTTGATCGTCGGATCGACGGTGGACAGGTCCACCAACTCCGGCTCGCGGAACGGGCCGGCCTCCGTCGGCGGGCCGGCGGCCAGCGCCTCCTTGCGCAACTCGGCGATCGGCCGCTGCGGCTTGATGCGGAACGTCTCGCCGTTCTCGCCGTCCACCTTGCGGCGGACGAAGACGACCTTCGCCGCTTCGACTTGCGTCGCCCGACCGGTCTTGTCGCGGGTGAAGACCAGCTTCTCGCCGTGGTACAGGCCGTAGTCGGGGAATGCGTAAACGTCCTCGGACTCCTCGGTCAGCGGGTACAGGCTGGTCCATTCGATGAGCGCGTGGAGCTGACCGTTGCGCTCGAGGATGTAAAGCGTGTCGTGGTCCCAGCCGTACTCGCCGATGAGACCGCGCCACTTCGCCGGCGGGGCCGGCGGTGGGCCGCGGTCCGGCTCCTTCTCGTAGACGGTGTCGCCGAGCTTGAGCTTGTCCCCCTGGACCTTCACCGTCAGGCCCACGGAAGTCACGTCGTCCGTAACGAGGTCGTCGCCGCGGGCGCGCAACTCAGCCCGCTCGTTGCCGCGGCCCGGCATCAGCCAGAGCCGGCCGGCCGATTCGGTCAGGTCGAACCACCGATCCTTGCCGCGCCACCGGCCGGCGAGCGCCAACGCCCGCTCCTTCGACAGCGGCTTCGGCGTCTCGAACTCCGGCAGTGGTTTGCCGTGCTTCGCCGCCAGCATCAGCCGCAGGGCGTCGTCGGCGAGCCGACTCACGACCGCGTTGGCCACGTCCCGCGACGCGATCACCACGACGCCGAGCTTCTCGGCCGGCAGTGCCGAAAGCTGCGTGGCGAAGCCGTAGATCGCGCCGCCGTGGCCGATCTTCTTCTTCCCGTCCAACTCGCCGATCATGAACCCGATGCCGAACCCCGTCTTCGCGTCCGGCTTGGCGAACTGCGGGCGGAACATCGCCGCGACCGTCTCCGGCTTCAACAGCGGCTTGCCACCGGCGAACAGGCAGGAGGCGAACTTCGCCAGGTCCAGCACGGTCGAGTACATCGACCCGGCCGGGGCCATCCCCAACTCGAACGTCGGGGCCGGGAACTCGCGGCCGTGGTACGTCCACATCACCGCGTCGGCGAGGTGCGTCTTGACCGCTGGCGTCGGCTCGAACGAACTGGACGCCATGCCGAGCGGGTCGAGCACCCGCCGCTTGAGGTATGTCTCGAACTTCTCACCCCGCGTCTTCTCAAGGACGTAGCCGACGACGCCGACGGCCGCGTTCGAATACTTGGTCCGCTTCCCCGGCGGGTAGACGAGTTCGATACCGTTCACGCTGGCGACGGTCTGCGCCAGGGTCGGGCCGGTCGGGTCGAAGTAGTTGCCGACCGGCGGCTCGCGGATCAGCCCGGACCGGTGCGCCATCAGGTGCCGCAGGGTGATCGGCTTGTCGTCGAACTGGTTGACCGGCTTGAAGTCGGGCAGGTACGTCGTCACCGGGGCGTCGAGGTCGATCTTGCCCGCTTCGACGAGCCGCGTCACCGCCACGTCGGTGAACAGCTTCGACACCGACCCGACGCGGTAGACGGTCTCGGCCGTGGCCGGGAATTTACCGCCGCGGTCCTGGTGGCCGAACCCCTTCGCCCAGACAACCCGCTGGTCGTCGATCAGCGCGACCGAGAGCGCGGGCAGCCGCTTGTCGGCGACCTCGCGCTCGACGAGGGCTTGCAATCGTTCGACGGCAGGCTTGTAGGCGTCGGGAGCCTGACCGCGGGCGGTCGGCACGGCGACCACCAGCCAGGCGAGCAGACAGGAGCGGAATCGCATGAGGGGCACCATCTGTCGGGTATCGGATATCGGGTATCGGGTGTCAGAATACCCGGTCGGCTTTTCACTTGCGAGGGTAGCAAAAGTTGGGTAACAGTGGAGCGACGGCCTCACTATCTCCGCAATCGTCTCATGACCAGCCGCCGCACAACCCGTCTCTCGCTGTGGGCCGCCCTGACCTTCGGGGTGATGGCGTTCGCTGGCGACCTTCCGTCGGCCGCGGCGAGTTGCGGCGACTACGTCCACATCCTTCCGCCCGGCCAGACGACGCCCGACGCCGACCCGGCCGCGCCCACGAAGAAGCCGTGCAGCGGTCCGGGCTGCCAGCAAGCCCCGCCGGCGCCGGTGCCGACCCCGCCGCCGGCGCCGACCACGGTCTCCGTTCAGGACGCGATCCTCAGCGCGGTCCTCGCTCCGACCCCGGGGATCGGTGAGTGGCTGCGCTACGAACCGGTCTTGTCCCCTTGCCGTATGGCGGCCGCCATATTCCACCCACCGCGGGCCTGATTCCTCATCGCCATCTGATTCAGAACCCCACTCTGCCCTGACGTGGTC
>DASSAT010000284.1:0-3032 GCA_035699305.1 Fimbriiglobus sp.
CGCGCTGAGGAACCGCCCGGGGCCGGAGAACTCCAGCATCTCCAGCACCTGCTCGCGGGTCCGGTCGAACCGGCGGAACGACTCCCCGGCCAGGAACTCGCGGCGGTAGCGGTCCTCGAACCCGGCCCGGCCAGCGTGGACGAGGTTCTTCCAGGCGTCCAGCTCCGACAGATCGCGGCGGGCCACGTCGAGCAGTCCCTCAGCCGCGGTCCGAAGGTAGCCGATGGCGTTGCGCACCGTCCGGCCGCGCGCCGCCTCCGGGCTGGGACAGAGGGCGAGGATTTGGTTGAGGAGCTGCACCCGGTACTTCTCCCCCCGACCGGCCGGGTCGGCTCGGACCTCGGCATCGAGATGTGGTATGACGATCACCGGCACCGGTGGGATCGAAGCGCCAGCAGTCTGTGGGAGCCGGCCCAGCACCTCCTGTCGGAAGTGGTCCACCAGGGCCGGGGCGTCCGCTTCCTTCGCCTTGGTCAAGCAGACGACGATCGCCTTGCCGGCCTTCACCAGCAGGTGCAGGAACTGCGTCGGCACCTCGTCGTTGTAGCGCTCGTCGGAGGCGACGTAGACGATCACGTCCGCCAGCCCGACCACCTCCATCAGCCGGGAGACGTACCCGGCCGAGGCCCACGTCGTCATGTCCGGGCAGTCCCAGATCACAACATCTGTCAGCAGGTCGGCCCCGGCGGTCGGTGGTATTCGCCGGACCTGGTAAACGTCCTCGTCGAGGTTGCCCGGTTGTGGTTGGGACAGCCGTTGCATCGGCCCGAGGAACCCGAGGGTGCTGGGCCACGGTCCCGCGGAGCCGGCCGGCAGGTATGCGGTCGGGTGGCGGGTGTAGCCGGCCTGCGGGTTGGCTTCCGCGACGACGGAACCGGCCAGGAAGTTGACGACGGTGCTCTTGCCCGACCCGGCGCCCCCGACGACCGCCGCGAACAGTGGCCGGGGCGGCTGGCCCTCGACCGTCGGGCCGACCACGTTGCGGGTCAGGGCGGCCGCCAGCCGCAGGTGGGCCGCGTGGACGGCCAGCTCCGGTTGCCGGCGGCAGTGGTCCTCCAGCCAGCCCAGGTCGTCGGCGAGCTGGCGGACCTTGGCGCGGTGATCGTGGGGGTCCATGCCGCCATTATCCAAGAGGACCCCGGGGCGCGACAACCTGGGACCGCGGCCGTCCCGGCCGCTCTTGCTACATCCGCCAGGGACCTACCGCGTCGGCGATTGCCCCCGACCGGCGTAGCAAGAGCGGCCGGGACGGCCGCGGTCCCAGGGGAAGTCACGACCGGAACGCCGGCCGGGCCGTCAGGTCCGGCGTCCGGTCCAGCCGGAACGCATCGGCCGGCACTGCCGGTAGCTTGTCGGTGATCAGATCGCGGACCATCTCCGCCGTCCCGATCGAGAGCTGAATCCCGGCCCGGAAGTGACCGACCGCCGCGAAGACGTTGCTGTAGCCCGGGACCGGACCGATGAACGGCATCCCGTCCGGCGACCCGGGGCGGAGTCCGGCCCAGGTCTTCTCCACGGTCGCCTCTCGCAGTTCGGGAACGACCGACCACGCGAACTCGGTCAGTCCGCGGACGGCTTCCGGCGTGTTCGCCTTCTCGAACCCGGCTTCCGGTTCCTCGGTCGAGCCGACCAGTACACGGCCGTCGGCGCGGGGGACCAGGTAGCGCTTGCCGAACATCAGGACGCGGGTCAGCACCGGGGTCGGCGGACGGAACAACACGATCTGCCCGCGGACCGGGTAGACCAGCGGGGGAACGCGGTTCGGTCCGGTCAGCAGCTCCTTCGCCCACGCCCCGGTTGCGATCAGCACGGCTTGGCGAGTCAGGATCGATTCTGCGTCCCGGACCGGGGCTTCGAGGGCGGACACCTCGGTGTGCGGCCGCAACACCACCCCGGCCGAGCGACACGCCGCGATCAGTGCCCGCAGGTGCCACGGGTTGCGCACCTGGGCGCAGTCCGGCAGGTGATACGGCACCGTCCCCGGGACAGCTTTGGCCCGCGGCTCCAGTCGGTGCAGTGCGCTATCATCAAGCCGCTCGTGTCGAATCCCTTCCGCATTCCAGACCGGGAGGATGTCCGTGTCCTCTGGCGACAGGAACTCGACACCACCGCAGCGCAGGTATCCGCACTCAAGCCCAGTCCGCTCGTGCAACTCGGCCGCCAACTCCGGGAAGCGCACGCTGCCGATCGCCCGAAGCTTGTCGATGGGGGTGGCGGCCCGGTCCGGGTTCCCCGGCGGGATGATCCCCGCCCCGGCCCAGGACGCCTCCCGGCCGAGGTCGCCGCGGTCCAGTACCTCGACCGACAGGCCGGCCTGCGCCAAGAAGTACGCCGAGGTCAGTCCGATGATCCCGCCGCCGATCACCAGCACGTCCGGGTGTTTCGCCATGAGGGTGTTATAAGACCCTGGGACCGCGGCCGTCCCGGCCGCTCTTGCTCGACGAGGCGGGGCGCTCGGATGTCGTCGCAGGCCCCCGACTGGTGGAGCAAGAGCGGCCGGGACGACCGCGGTCCCAGGGGCCAAGTGCGATTGACGCATCCGCGGGCCGACGGCATAAACCGCCGAATCGGACCGGTGTTCGTGCGGAGGGTGAGCCATGCGAGCCATCGCGCTTGTCGTCGTGGTGTGGGCGGTCGGCGGGGTGGTCCAGGCCCAGCCTCTCGACGAGGAGATGAAGAAGTGGGCCGGCTACTGGAAGCCGCAGTCGGTCATCTATGCGGGCCAGGAGCAGATGCCCGACCCCAACTCCCGGGCGGCGATCACCCTGGTCGTCCAGGACGGCGAGTACCGCATGTATGTCCTGAGCGACCCCAAGCGCAAGCTGCACTTGCGGCTGTTCACCGCCGACCTGCGGCTCGACCAGGCGTCGAAGACGTTCGAGCTGACCGTGAAGGACGGCGAAAAGAAGGGCCAGAAGCGGCACGGCATCTACGAGGTGGCGGACGGAAAGTTGCGGATCTGCTACGGCCCGAGCGAGAAGCCCCGCCCGACCAAGTTCGAAGCCCCGCCGGGCAGCGAATACTTCCTGGAG
>DASSAT010000285.1:0-11198 GCA_035699305.1 Fimbriiglobus sp.
CGGCCCGCACCGCCACCAGCGCCAGGTCGATCGCCCCGGCGACGATCAGGACCATCCGGTCCTGGCCGGATAGCGCCCATGCGACGAGCGCGGCGACGAGGACGGCGTATTCGACCGCCAGGGCCGCGAGGCCGGCGGTCAGGAGCCGAAGCCCCGACCGGGCGGCGGCCGCGTCCGGGTACGGGACCGGCGGGGCGTCGTCCGGCGGGCACTCGACCGGATGCGGGCGGCGCGGGACGCGGACCTGCACGCCGCACAGGTGGCACGCGACGGCACGGCCGGCGTCGGCGCGCGGCGCCCGCAGCCCGGCCCCGCACCCTGGGCAGCAGAACCGTACACACACTCGCGCCGCGTCGAGCATCGCCGCCCCTTCGCCGGTCAGACCGCCGGCTCGTTCTGCTCCAGCCACTCGCGGATCGCCCGGCGGGCCGCCCCGACCATCCGGGTGTACATCAGCCAGTAGACCAGCCCGGCCAGCCCGATCAGCCCCCAGACGACGGCCGGCTTGGAGTCGCCCAGCTTGTCCCACTGCGGCTGGACATGGTCGGCGACGAGCTGGTTCATGTCGCGGGGATAGATTTCGAACGCGGCCCAGCCGATCAGCACGACGACAATGGCCAGCCCGACCAGCACGACGAACCGGGTCGCCCGGCTACCCAGCCGCACGTCATGCAGGGCGGCGCCCATCCGACCGAGGGCCGTCACGAACCAGACCTCGGCCATCACACCGAAAATGACCGCAAGGGTCATGCCGATCCGCTGGGCCATGCCATTGGGGTCGTCGGCGGGCAAGAACTGTCGCGGCATCGGCACCGCGAGTTCGAGGACGTCCGGCTGGTTGGCGTTGGCTCCGGTGGGGGGAGGCAGGAACCCCTGCGGCACGAACCCCTGGGCCACCTGGACGCCGACCGGGACGAGGATGGCGACCACCCCGAGCAGGACGATCAGGCTGGCGACCGCCGCCACGGTGGACAGCCCCTTGGCGAACGACGACCGCGGGGCGTTCGAGACGCCGAACCGGCCGATCGTACACGCCAGCACTCCCAGGACCGCCGGGATCAGCAGCACGCCGACCCGGATCTCGGTATCGCTGCTGAGTCCTTCGAGTTTTAAGTAGCCCGGGTCCTGCGACGGGAGCTTGACGCCGAGGGTGTCCGCGACGGCGATCCCGGCATAACCGACGGCCCCGATCAGGAACAGGAACAGGGCGAGCTGGACCCACCCCAGCCCACGGCGGGCACGCCGCCAGGCGCGGACCAGCCCCTGCCCAGGGATGCCGGCGACGGCCCGCTTGCCGGGCTTGGCGAACGGGTCGGCGGGCTTGCGGGGTTCGGCCGGGGCAAACGCCGGCGGCGCGGGCAACCGACTGCCGGTGGCCGGCCGCCGCGGCTCCACGTCGGGCGGCCGCGGGATCGCCCCGAACGACGACCGGTGGGTGCCGGCCGGCTCCGGCAGCGGCTCCGACGCGCGGAACGGCTCGGGCGGCGGTAGGTCGGCGGAAGACCCGCCTTCGGCGGGGATGGCCAGCACGGTGCCGCAGGTGGGGCACTTGCCCCGCTTGCCGCCCGCGTCGTCCGGGGCGTGCAGCACGCCTTGACACTTGGGGCAGGTGACCTTGATCGGCATGGACGACCTCGGCGGGCGGGTTTTCGGGGACGGGCTGTCGTTGCTCAGTGTAGCGTCTCCGCCGGGCACTGCCACACGCTACTACCGCGGCTTGGGCCGTGTCCAGGCGGGGTCGTAGTCCAGCGAGAACAGCTGCTGGACCGCCTCGGCCCGGCCGTCGGTCATGGTGAGCAGGATTTCCAACGCGCGGCGGAGCTTCTCGGCCCGCGGGTCGGCCAGGGCGGCGGCCGGGTCCGTGCCGCGGCCGATCCGGTCGAGGATGGCGGCCAGGTCGAGCAGCCTCGCCCGGGCCTCCAGGAAGAAGGCGTCCAGCGCTTGGGTTGCGGGGAGCGGAGTCATGGTGATGTTCCGGGTGAACCCCGAGCGGTAGCGAGGGGGTGGAGCGCTCCACCCCCTCGCTACCGCTCGGGGTTCGCCGGGTTGGCATACTTGGTCTTCACGTCCAGCGCGATCAACTCGTTGAGGCTCCCGGACCGGAACCCCTCCAGGTCCAGCGCGACGAACTTGAACCCGATCGCCTTCAGCCGCCGGGCCAGTTCGCCGCGGACCGGTTCGGCCGCTAACCGGGCGACCTCGTCGGCCGGCACCTCGATCCGGGCCAGGTCGCCCTCGTGGTAGCGCACGCGGCAGTCGCGCAGCCCGAACGAACGCAGGACCGCCTCAGCCTCCTCGACTCGGCGAGTCCGCTCCGGGGTGACGGCCAGCCCGGGGGCGAGCCGGCTGGAGAGGCACGGCGACGCCGGCTTGTCCCACGCCGGCAGGCCCCACGACTTCGCCACCGCCCGGACGTCGGCCTTGGTGAAGCCGGCTTCCTGGAGCGGGTGGCGGACCCGGTGTTCGGATGCGGCGACGAGGCCGGGGCGGTAGTCCCCCTGATCGTCGAGGTTGGCGCCGCTGCAGATCACTGGCACGCCCAACTCCGGCAGCAGCCGGTCGATGGTGGCGTACAGTTCGGTCTTGCAGTGGTAGCAGCGGGTGCCGTCGTTCTTGAGGTAGTCCGGGTTGTCGAACTCCTCAGTGCGGACAACGACGTGGCGGATGCCAATGCGTTCGGCGAGCCGCTTCGCGTCGGCCAGTTCGGACCGGGCGACGCTCGGGCTGTCGGCGGTGACGGCGACGGCCCGATCCCCCAGGGCCAGGCGTGCGGCGGCGGCGACCACGGCGCTGTCCACCCCGCCGCTGAACGCAACGGCCGCCCCGGGCAGTCCGCGGAGGACGGCCAGCAGCCGGTCCCGCCTGGCGAGCAGGTCCGGCGACAGGTCGGCGGCAGTCGGCGCGGTCATGGTGTAGTTCAGTATAAGTGCCGCGGCCGGAGTGGCACAACTAGTCCGGCCGGCGGACCACCACGCGGTACAACTCGCGGAGTTTGCGGGTGATTGGGCCTTCCTGGCCTGAACCGGCCGGTTTGCCGTCGATCGACCGGACGGCGATCACCTCGGCCGCGGTACTTACCAGAAACACTTCGTCGGGTGCCGATAAGAGGTGCTCCAGCGTCAGGGCGCCGCCGACAGTCAGACCGGCCGCCACGACCTCGGCGACCACTGCCGCCTGGGTCACTTGGGTAACGGCGTGAGTAGAGACCAGTCCGTCTTTCACCGCGAAGACGGCTCCGTCGGTGCTGCCGAGGATGGCGCCCTGGCTATCGTGCAGGATACCGTCCAGGCAGCCGGCCTGGAGTGCCGCCACCTTAGCCGCGATGACGCCGGCACGGCTGAGCGAGGTGTGCGAGGACTCGTAGCGGATCGCCGGGACCAGCACGACGTCGAGTCCGGCGTCGTACAGTTCGCGTGGGTAGTCCACCACGTCCTCGGCCATGACGATCACTGCCGGTTCACACTTGCGGGGGTCGAGGCCGAGCGTGCCCGGGCCGCGAGTTACGACTACCCGGACGTACCCGTTGGACCGGTCGTTCGCCCGGAGGGTGGCAACGACCGCTGCGGCCAACTCGTCATGGGTCACCGGGATCGTCAGCGACAGAGACTCGGCCGATTGATACAGCCGGTCGAGATGCTCATGGAGCTTGAACACGCGGCCGTCGTAGGCCCGCATCCCCTCCCAGACGCCATCGCCGAACAGCAGGCCGTGGTCGAAGACGCTGATCTTCGCGTCGTTCTTGTCGAGCAGTTTGCCGTCGATCCAGACCTTGGAGGGCATGGGAGGTTCTGGAAAATCGGGCCCAAGCCCGGCGACGGCCGTCGCCGGGCTTGCTACACCGCGGTCATGAGCCGCGGCCGAAACGAGTCGGGGCCGTCCTCCGCGACCCGGCCATGCGACATCCGCACCACCCGGTCGGTGACGGCCGCGATCTCCAGGTTGTGCGTCACCATCACCACCGTCACCCCGTCGTCGCGGTTGAGCTCGCGCAGCAGCCGGACGATCTCGCCGCCGGTGTCGGTGTCGAGGTTGCCGGTCGGCTCGTCGGCCAGCAGCACCCGCGGACGAGACAGCAGCGCCCGCGCCACCGCCGCCCGCTGCATCTCGCCGCCGGACAACTCCCGCGGCTTGTGCCGGACCCGGTGGCCCAGCCCGACCCGCTCCAGCAACTCCTGCGCGCGCCGTCGCCACTGCCGCCGCGCCCGCCACCAGCCGGCCGTCGAGTGCGCAATATACGCCGGCATCAGCACGTTATCGAGGGCCGAGAGTTCGGGTAGCAGGTGGTAGAACTGGAAGATGAACCCGAACGTCTTGTTCCGCAGTTCGTCGCGGTCCCGGCCGCGGAGGTCGTCGATCCGCCGGCCGTCGAGAGAGATGGCCCCGGCGTCCGGCGCATCGAGGGTGCCGAGCAGGTGCAATAGCGTGCTCTTGCCCGACCCCGACGCCCCGACGATGCTCAGGAACTCCCCGTCCGCGACGGCCAAGTTCAGCCCCTGGAGCACCTTCACCGCGTCCGCGTGCCGGCGGTAGCTCTTGAACAGGTTGTCGGCTTGAAGCATGGGAGTTCCAAGTTCCAGAGTTCCAAGTTCCAAGTTCCAAGTCTGAGTCCCCCGTTCCGTCTTGGAACTTGGAACTCTGGAACTTGGAACTATTCGAAGCGCAGCGCCCGGACCGGGTGCAACCGGGCCGCCCGCCACGCCGGCAGGACGCTGAACAGCACTGCCGTCCCGACCGCCCCGACGTTGATGAGCGTCACCGCCAGCGGCTCGACGTTGGTCGGGATCTTGTCGAAGTAGTAGACGCTGCGGTCGAAGATTTGCTGCCCGGTCCGGCGGGTCAGCCACCCCTCGATCTCGTTGATGTTCTCGGTGATGGCCAGCCCGACCCCGGTCCCCAGGGCGCTGCCGATCACCGCCAGCAACAGCCCGTAGCTCAGGAAGATGCCCATCACACCGCGGTTGGACGCGCCAAGCGACTTCAAGACGCCGATGTCCCGGAACTTCTCCGAGACGATCATGGTGAAGATCGCCAGCACGCTGAACCCCGCCACCCCGACGATCATGAACAAGAGCAGGTTCAGGATGCCGCGCTCGATGTCGATGGCGGCCAGCAGCGGCCCCTGGTGCTGCTGCCAGGAGACGACCCGCGCCTCGCTCGGCGGGAACAACGACTGCAACTCCGGGATCAGCTTCTCGTGGACGAACCGGCCGTCGTCGGCCAAGTCGCCCTTGAGCTTCACTTGCAGAGCGTTGACCCGGCCGTCCATGCCGCGCATCCGCTGGAGTTCGTCCAATGGCATGTAGACGAAGCTGGAGTCGTACTCGCTCATCTCGGAGCGGAAGTAGTCGGCCACCACGCACGTCCCGGAGACGGGCTTCGTGCCGTTGGCCCCGACGGTGGCGATGAACACGTCGTCACCGGGCTTGAGTAGTTCGATTTCGAGGTTCTCGCCGGTCTTCGGGTCCTTGTAGCGGGTGTGGGCGATCGAGTACCCGACGATGACGCCGGTGACGCGCGGCGGGTCGGCCAGCGGCACCACCGGCGGCGGCACGAGCGCCGGCGGCTGGTCCGGCACTTCGATGCCGGTCGTCTGGAGGAAGTCGCCCGGCCGCGGCTGACCCGGCGGGGTGGGCCGGACCTCGGCGGCCGGCTGGTCCCAGTTGAACAGCTGGTTCCGCTCCAGCCGCTCGCGGGCCTCCCGGCTCAACTCGAAGTTCGGGGCGGCGGCGTTCTTCTGGCGGACGAGGTACTCGGCGAACCGGCCGACCTTCGCGTGCCGGACCGGGTCCACCCCGATGAGCCGGACGTGCTTGGTGATCGGGACGATTTCCTGGTTTCGGGTGCGCACGTGGAACTGGAACAGCGCGAACACCTCGACTGTGGGCGAGACCGCCTCGACGGACTGGCCCGCGGGGGACGCCGCGATGCGCGCGGCCATCGCCTGGGGCATCTCAGCGAACCCGTCGGCCCGCTCGGTCTCGACGTTCACGTCGGAGATGAGGCCATGCAGCCGATCCTTAAGCTTGGTGCTGAACCCGCTCATGACGCCGTTGACGACGATGAGCGTGGCGACCCCGAGCATGACGCTGACGATGCAGACGAACGCCAGGTAGCGGGTGCGGAGGTACTTCAGGCAGAGCAGCAGCTTGTACACGGGCGTTCCTTCCCCGGGGCGCGGCGGGTCCGGCCGACGGGTGGCTTGTAGCAAACCAGGGAAGGCCGGGGAAGGCCGAGTTGAGCCTGTTACCGTGCCTACAGGTACATGGCCCCGATCTCGAACGCCTCCTCCGGGGGGCCGTAGAAGTCCCCGGACCGGAAGACGCACAACTCGTACCGCTCGTTGCTGTAGGTGTAGAACCCCAGGCTCCAGCGGTCCTCGTTCCCGAAGAAGCGCAGTCGGCAGAGATGCAACGGCGTGGCCCGCATCCGGTCGAGGTATTGCTGTCTGGTCTCACGGGTGATCTTGAGGAGTTCCTTGCTCGGCTCGTCCGGCTCGGTGAAGGCGTCGATGTAACAGAACACCCCGCGGAAGCGGACGTCGAGGCGGGTGAACTTCCCGGCGTAGCGCTCGTCGGCGTACTTGCGGATGCGGTCCGCCACCCGCTGCCGGACGGCCGGGGGGACGGGGACGCCACCCGAGTCCGGGTCCATCACCCACCCGCGTGACATCGGCGGACCTCCCACGGCTACCGGTCGCCGACCAGTTGCTCGACCGTGAACGGGCACGCCTCGGGGAACGTCTGCGCCGGCAGCCCCGTCTCGACGGCCGCCACGCGGCGGGCGTTCTGGTAGGCGTCTGCCAGGGTCGCATCGGCGTGGTTCCGCAGGGTCCGGCTGTCCAGTAGGTCCGCGAGTTCCCGCCGCTGGAGCAGGAGCGTGGCCTGCCAGGAGCCGGTCCGCTTGTCCGGCTGGTGCTCCCACTTCAGCATGTGGATGAGCAGCACCACCAGTCGGCTCTTAACCTCGCGGCGATCGCGCTTGGCCATGTCGGAGAGGTACTCGCTGAGGTGGGGGAAGTCCATCTCCCCGACGCGCCGGCAGGCCGCCAGTTCGGACATCGCCTCCAGCCACGCGGTCTCGTCGGCCTCGTACAGGTCGGCGAGGGCGGTGGCGGGTGTGGTGGGGGTTGCACTCATCGGCGTCTCCGGATCGTCTCCCTCGCAATCGTATCTTGCTGGCGCGGCGGCCACAATCGGTCTACCTCGCCTCCGGCCGCAGCAACGGGAAGAGGATCACGTCGCGGATCGACTGCGTATCGGTCAGCAGCATCACCAGCCGGTCGATGCCGATGCCGAGACCGCCGGCCGGGGGCATCCCGTGCCGCAGGGCGCGGATGAAGTCCTCGTCCATCTTCGCCATCGACTCCTCCTCGGACAGCCCGGCCACCTGCCGGCGGAACGTCGCCTCCTGGGTGTTCGGGTCGTTCAGCTCGGTGTAGGCGTTCGCCAGTTCCATCCGCTGGACGTACAGCTCGAACCGCTCGGCCAACCGCGGGTCGTCGGCCTTCCGCTTGGTCAGGGGGCACAGCGCGGCCGGGTAGTTATAGACGAACACCGGGCCGGTCAGGTGCTGCTCGACGTGATGCTCGAACAGCTCGTGCACCAGAACGTCGTGCTCCTTCGGCGTGGACGTGCCCGCCTTCGGGTCGCGCAGATCGAGGGCGATCTTCGCCTCCTCGGCCCGCCGTCGGACGCCGGCCTGGTCGTGGATCGAGACGCCGACGTGCTGCTCGAACGCCTCGGTGTATTGCACACGCTGGAATGGCGGCTCGAAGTTCACCGTCGCGTCGCCGTAGGGCAGCGACCGGCCCTTGCCGAGACAGTCCGCCGCCGCGACGATCAGACCCTCGGTCAGGTCCATGATGCTGAACAGGTCGCCGTATGCCTCGTACAGCTCCAGCATGGTGAACTCGGGGTTGTGCCGCGGGCTGATCCCCTCGTTGCGGAACACCCGGCCGATCTCGTACACCTGCTCCAGCCCGCCGACCAGCAGCTTCTTGAGCGGCAGCTCCAGGGCGATCCGCAGGTACAGGTCGGTGTCCAGCGCGTTGTGGTGTGTCTCGAACGGCCGGGCCGCGGCCCCGCCGGCGATCGCGTGCAGGGTCGGCGTCTCGACTTCCAGGTAGCCCTTCGCGTCGAGATGGTTGCGGATGGCGCGGATGATCTGGACGCGCTGCTGTGCCCGCCGGAGGGTGTCCGGCGTGTAGATCATGTCGAGATACCGGTGCCGCAGCCGGTATTCCATGTCATGCAGCCCGTAGTAGTTCGACGGGTGCGGCTCCAGCGACTTGGTCAGGTACGTCAGCGCGGACGCCCGGATCGTCGGCTCTCCCTTCTTCGTGCGGCCGAACTCACCGTCCACACCGATCAGGTCGCCGAGGTCGAGCAGTTCGAGGATCTGCCACCCCTGGTCGCCGACCTGCTTCTTGCCGGCCATCACCTGGACCTGGCCGGTCTGGTCCCACAGGTCGAGGAAGTAAACCTTGCCCATGAGCCGCCGGCCGACCACCCGTCCGGCTGCGCGGACAGTCGGTCCCGGCTGCGGGCCGTCGAACGGCTCGCAGGGGAGTTCGCGGATGTGCCCGATGGGTGTGCGGCCGTCGAAGCGCTGGCCCCACGGGTCGAGGCCGAGCGCCTCGATCTGGCGGAGTTTCTCCAGCCGCACCTCGGCGTGATCGTTGGGGTCGGTCGGGGACGGCGGGGGCGGCGGGACGGACGACACGGCGGCTCGCTGGTACGGGGTGAAGGGTCGAAAGTGTCATTTTACGGACCCGGCCACTCGCCGGCGGTTCGCTGGTATTGTCAGTCTTGGAGCGGTACACTGGCGCACCTCCAACCGGCAGGGACGCCATGACCACCGTCGCCGACCGGCTCGCCGCCGAACTGCACTTCCACGACCGTCAGGCCGCCGATCGGGCCGACACCTTCCGCCGCGACCCGGCCGGGTTGCGATTCACAGATAACGACTACCTGGACCACGAGACGTGGGTCCGCCCTGCTTTCGACAAGCTCGGTGATCTGCGCGGCAAGCGGGTGCTCGACTACGGCTGCGGGCACGGCATGGCGGCGGTCGTCCTCGCCCGGCGGGGGGCGGCCGTCACCGCGTTCGACCTCTCCCCGGGTTACGTCCGCGAGGCGGACGAGCGTGCCGCGGCCAACGGCGTGGCGGTCCGGTTCGTCGTCGCCGACGGGGAATGCTTGCCGTTCGCGGATCGCTCGTTCGATGCGGTCTGGGGTAGCGCGATCCTGCACCACCTCGACCTGGCGAAGGCCGCGGCCGAACTGCGGCGGGTGCTGGCCCCCGGCGGGGTGGCGGTCTTCTGCGAGCCGTGGGGCGGCAACCCACTGCTGGAGTTCGCGCGCCGTCGGCTGCCGTATCCGGGCAAGCACCGCACGCCAGACGAGCGGCCGCTGACGACGAACGACCTCGCCCCGCTCCGCGAGCAGTTCCCCGGGATGCGCATGGACGGCTTTCAGCTCCTCGGCATGGTCCGCCGGGTCTGGCGGAACCGCCGTCTCGCCGCCGTCCTCGACGCGACGGACCGACGGCTCTTGGGTGTGGCCCCGGCCCTCGGAAACTGGTGCCGGTATGTGGTACTGACTTTGCCGAAGGTATAGAATCGGGCGGTGGTGCCGGTTGTGCCGACCGGAGCGACCGCCTTGTCCGCGCCGTTGCCTGCCCCCGTCCCGAGTTCACCGCCGTCCCGGCCGGCGCGGGTCGCGCTGGCGGTCATCGGCGTCGTGATGGTCGGGCTGCTCGCCTACCGCGGCTACGGCCACCGCCTGACCGCCCGCCCAACCGAACACCACCCGGCCGCGATCAGCCGGCACGTCGATCTGAACACCGCCGACCGCGCCGAGTTGCTGCAAATCCCCAGCGTCGGGCCGACGCTGGCGGACGCGATCCTGACCCATCGCCGCGACCACGGGCAGTTCGCCGCCGTGGATGACCTGACCGCGGTCCACGGCATCGGCGACCGGACGCTGGCGAAGATTCGCCCCTGGGTGGAAGTGCCGGCCCCCGCGGAGCCGACGGTCGAGCGGTTGGAGCGCAAACCGCCCGCCGCGCCGGCCAGGGCCGGCAAGCTCCGCCCCGGCGACCCGCCGCTGGACGTGAACGCGGCGTCGGAGGCGGACCTCCAGCGGTTGCCGGGGGTCGGGCCGGCGACGGCCCGGAAGATCATCGCGGCCCGCGCCGAACGACCCTTCGAATCACCCGACGACCTGCTGCGGGTGAAGGGGATCGGGCCGAAGACAGTGGAGAAACTTCGCCCGCTCGTAGTCTGCCGCTGACCGCCGGAGTCTACGACCCGGCCGCGGTCGCCTTCGTCCGCTCCCGCTCGGCGATCTCGTCGGCGAAGAGTTCGCGGACCTTCTTCTTGGCGAAGTAGTCCACCACCCACGGGGCGAACCGAGCCACCAGCACCAGCAGCTTGCCCTTGAACGACAGCGTCACCTCGTACCGGCCCGCGGCCACCGCGTTCAGGGTCGCCTCGGCCACCTGCTCGCTGGTCATCCCGCGCTGGTGCTCCATCGACAGCTTCGCCTTGTTCTCTAGCAGGTTCTTCGAGAAGTTCGTCCGCGTCAGCCCGGGGTTGACCACCACCACGTCGATGCCGTCCTTGGCCAACTCCGCCCGGATCGCCTCGCTGAACCCGGCCACCGCGAACTTGCTCGCCGAGTAATAGCCCCTCGCCGGCCACGCCCGCCGGCCCAGCACCGACGAGATGTTTACGATCGCTGGTTTGGTCCCCCACCTGAGCACCGGCAGAAAGACGCGGATCATCTCGCAAAGGGCGAAGTAGTTCGTCTCGAAGATTTGCCGCAAGGTCTCGGGCTTCGAGTCCATGAAGTGCCCGGTCGCCCCGATCCCGGCGTTGTTGATGAGGATGTCCAGGCCGCCGAAGTGATCGTTCGCAGCCTCGACCATCCGCTGCCGGTCGTCCGGGTTCGTGATGTCGCTGACGACGGTGACGATCACGCCGTTGATTGCCTTCAACTCGTCGAGCAGGTCGGCCGACCGGGCGGTGGCGATCACTTTGCAGCCGCGTCGGGCTGCGGCGATGGCCAGCGCCCGGCCGATCCCCTGCGACGCCCCCGTCACCAGCACGCGCATCCCGGCCAGCTGTCGTCGCGCCATGTGTGCCGCCTCTCGTAGGTCGGGTCGAGTCTTCGAGGCCCGACGTCTGGTCCCCCTCC
>DASSAT010000286.1:0-2662 GCA_035699305.1 Fimbriiglobus sp.
ACCCGCCGCGATGGCTCTCGCCGGCCGTGACGCTCGGTCGAAGCATCGCCAGCGGCGAGGCGCTGGCGGCCGGCTGGTGGTCGGCACGGGTGCGGCGCTACCGCGAGAAGGCGATCCAGGCGCGGCTCCGCGTCCGCGACAAGTTGCTCATCCGCGCCCGGCATCGGCCGCGGACAACGCACGACGCTTACGTTGATCGCACGACGCTCACACCCGCCGACCTGCGGGCGATGGCCGACCGCGCGGCCCGGTTCCGCTTCAAGCCGACGATCAGCATCCTGGTTCCGGTGTTCAACGTCGATCCGCGGTGGCTGACCGAGTGCGTCGAGTCGGTGCGGCGGCAGGCGTATCCGCACTGGGAGTTGTGCCTGGCCGACGACGCCTCCACCGACCCGGCGACCCGCGCCGCTCTTGACCGATTGCCGAGGGACGGCCGCATCAAGCTCATCCGCCGGCCGGTCAACGGGCACATCTGCGCGGCGACCAACTCCGCTGCCGAAGTCGCCACAGGCGAGTTCTTGGCGCTGCTGGACAACGACGACGTGCTCGCCCCACACGCGCTGTACGCGGTGGCTGAACTGCTTCAGTCGCACCCCGACGCCGACCTGATCTACTCCGACGAGGACAAGATCGGCGCCGGCGGGATGCGATACGACCCGCAGTTCAAGCCCGACTGGTCGCCGGAGTTGCTGCTGAGCTACAACTACGTCAACCACTTCACCGTGATCCGCCGATCGGTGTTCGAGCGGGCCGGCCGGTTCCGCGAGGGCTACGAGGGGTCGCAGGACCACGACCTGCTGTTGCGCGTCACCGAGTTGACCGACCGCGTCCGGCACGTTCCCGAAGTCCTCTACCACTGGCGGTCGCTACCGAGTTCGACGGCCTCCACAGCGGGTGTCAAGCAATATGTCCACACCTCCGGTCAAAAGGCGGTCGCGGACGCGCTCGCCCGGCGGAAGATCACCGCATCCCTGTACGTCCCGGAGTTCGCCGAGAGGCTGGGCCTGCCGATTCTCGGCCTCGACGGGCCGGACGACGGGCCGCCCGTGGCGGTGATCGTGCGCGGCGCCACCGCGGACGCGGCCCGCACCGTCCGGGCAGTGCGGCAGACGACGGCGTACAAGAACTACTCGGCGTACCTCGTCATCGACGATGCGCCCGACGCGCTGAACCGGCTCGCCGCCGGGCGCACCGAGGAGTACCTGCTGTTCCTCGAAGCCGGCATCGAGCCGACCGATCCGCGGTGGCTGTCGCGGCTGGTGGCCCACGCGAAGCTGCCCGGCGTCGGGGCGGTCGGCGGTCTGATCCGTGACAGCGAAGGGCGGATCGTCTCGGCCGGGACGGTCCTCGGCACGGCCCCCGGCGACGCCTTCGACGGACAGTCGCCCGACCCGGTGAGCTACTACTTCTATGCCGAGGTGGCGCGGACCGTCTCCGCGACCGGCCACGGGTGCCTGCTGACCCGGCGCGACCTGTTCGACCGGGTCGGCGGGTTCGACGCCGACCGGTTCGGGCAGTCGCTCTACGACGTGGACTACTGCCTGCGGCTCGCCGGGTTGGGACTGCGGTCCGTCCATGTCGGCGGCGCCGAGCTTTCTTCCTCCCTCCCCCCTTGGGGGGGCGGGTCGGGGTGGGGGGTGAGCAACCTCCCCGGTGCTACTCCCCCCCACCCTAACCCTCCCCCCCGGAGGGGGGAGGGAACAAGAACTGGTCGCCACGACACCCCGACCGAGCAACGGGCCCTCCGCGCCGCCTACGGCGACGGGCCGGACCCGTACTACAACCCGAACCTGTCCGCGTGGGACTCGTTCGCCCCGCGGAGTGACGCACCGCACCTGGTCCCCGCGGCGCCGGCCGAGCCGGTCCGGGTGCTGTTCGCCACCCACAACCTGACCGCGTTCGAGGGTGCCCCAAAGATCATCCAGGACGTGGCCGCCGGGCTGAGCCGCCGCGGCGCGGTCGATGCGGCGGTCTTCGCCCCAGCACCGGGGAAGGCGGCCGCCGCCTACAAGGCCGCGGGCGTCCGGGTCATCGCGGACGAGGCGCCCTTCGCCGCACGGTTCGTGGACGGCCTGTGGACACCATCGGAGTACGAGGCGACCCAGAAGCAACTCGCTCGCGTCATCCGGGAGGCCCGCCCGCAGGTGGTGCTGGCGAACACGCTCGGGATGTTCCCGCTGGTCGAGGCGGCGGCCCGCCAGCGCGTTCCCGGCATCCTCGCCGTCCAGGAGAGCTACCCGGCGGAACTGCTGGCCCGGATGTATAGTCCGTTCGGCCGCTGGCGGTGCGAGCGGGCGTTCCTGTTCGCCGACCGGGTGATCTTCGCCTCGCGCTCCTGCGCGGAGCTATACGCCCGTCTCGACGGCCGTAAGAACTTCGAGGTGATCCACAACGGCCTGTCGGCCGCGCCGTTCGACGAGTACCGCCGCAAGGTGCCGAAGACCGATGACCGACTGCGGATCGTGACCGTCGGCACCGTCTGCGAGCGCAAGGCGCAGCACGTTCTGGTCGAGGCAGCGGCAAAGCTCACGAAGGAGCGGCGGGACTTCACGTGCCACCTCGTCGGGGCGCGGGAGGGGTTGCCGTATCTGAGCTACGTATGCAACCTGATCCGGGCGCGGGGGCTGGGCGACGTGGTCGAAGTCGTGCCCGAGACCCCCGA